>NZ_JADBSA010000170.1:0-5216 GCF_020246945.1 Microcystis sp. M113S1
AGACAAGCTAAACGAGAAAATCAGAGCTACAATGAAGACAATGCCCCTCGTTTGTGGATTTTATCCCCTTCCGCTGGTATCACTGTTTTAGAAGGATTTGGGGCAAAATTAGACCCAGATTGGCCAGAAGGAGTCTATTTTCTTCCCTTGCTTTATCGCACGGCAATTATTGCTATTAATCAATTGCCTGTGACTCCTGAGACTCTTTGGTTAAGATTATTGGGACGGGGAAAAACTCAAAACCAAGCCGTGCGAGAATTGTTAGAATTACCTCAAGGTAATGCTTTCCGGGAAAATGTGCTGGAATTATTAATTAGTTGGCGGGTTAGTATGGAAATAAATAACATCCTAGAAACTGAGGATAGAGAGGTGTTTATGACCTTATCTCAAACCTATCAGGAATGGAAGGAAGCAACTAAACGGGAAGGACGACAGGAAGGACGACAGGAAGCAAAACTGGAATCTATTCCCCGTTTGCTTGCTTTGGGTTTAAGTGTGGAACAAATCGCTCAAGCTTTGGATTTAGACTTAGAACAAATCCGACAAGCGGCGCGAGAGTAAAGGTGGAGAGTTAAAACGCAAAAATGCCACAATGGATAAAATAGGCATTTTCTGACTAACTGACATCTTCTATGAGTAACCACCTAAGCGGAAGCGAGATTCGCCAGCGATTTTTAGACTTTTTTGCGGCCAGAAACCATAAAATTCTCCCTAGTGCCTCTCTAGTCCCAGAAGACCCCACCGTTTTGCTGACTATTGCGGGAATGCTCCCTTTTAAACCGATTTTCTTAGGGCAAAAGACCCCAGAATTTCCCCGCGCTACCACTTCCCAAAAATGTATTCGCACCAACGATATCGAAAATGTCGGCCGGACTGCTAGACATCATACTTTTTTTGAGATGTTGGGCAATTTTAGCTTTGGTGATTATTTTAAAGAACAAGCGATCGCCTGGGCCTGGGAATTGTCCACAGAAGTTTTTAACCTTCCCCCGGAAAGATTAGTCGTTAGTGTCTTTAGGGAGGATGAGGAAGCTTTCGCTATCTGGCGCGATAAAATCGGTATTCCTGCCCATCGTATCCAAAAAATGGGCGAAGAGGATAACTTTTGGGTATCGGGTCCCACGGGTCCCTGTGGTCCCTGTTCGGAAATTTACTACGATTTTCACCCAGAATTAGGGGATAAAACCATCGATTTAGAGGATGATAGCCGTTTTATCGAGTTTTATAACCTCGTCTTTATGCAGTATAACCGCGACGCGGACGGCAATCTGACACCCCTAGCGAATAAAAATATCGATACGGGGATGGGTTTGGAACGGATGGCGCAAATACTGCAAAAAGTCGCCAATAACTACGAAACTGACCTAATTTTCCCGATTGTCGCCGAAGCGGCCCGGTTAGCAGCGATAGACTACCAGAAAGCAGACGAAAAAACGAAAGTTTCCCTAAAAGTCATCGGCGATCATGTGCGTTCGGTAGTACACATGATAGCGGATGGTATCTCAGCATCGAATACTGACAGAGGTTACGTCCTGCGTCGTCTGATTCGGAGAGTAGTACGGCACGGGCGTTTAATCGGTATTGAAGGTCAATTTATCACTAAAGTGGCGGAAGTTGCGATCGCTCTTTCCGAGTCCGTCTATGGCAATGTTCGGGAACGAGAAACGGTGATCAAGGCAGAATTAGAGCGAGAGGAAGCGAGATTTTTAGAAACCCTAGAAAGAGGCGAGAAACTGCTCGAATCGATTCTAGAAAAAGAAAAAAGCCAGATTTCGGGAGTCGATGCCTTTACCCTTTATGATACCTATGGCTTCCCCCTCGAACTCACTCAAGAAATCGCCGAGGAGCAGGGTTTAAGCGTCGATACGGCGGGTTTCGAGCAGGAAATGAAAAAACAGCAGCAAAGATCAAAAGCCGCCCACGAAACCATAGATTTGACGGTACAGGGCAGTTTAGATAAGCTGGCGGAACATATTCACCCGACGGAATTTCTCGGTTATACGGATTTGCAAGCAACCGCAACAGTAACGGCAGTTTTGGTCGCCGGTAAAACGGTGGAATCAGCCGCATCAGGCACTGAGGTGCAGGTAGTTCTCGATAAAACCCCTTTTTATGCTGAATCGGGTGGACAAATCGGTGACAAGGGTTATTTAACCGGCGATAATCTGGTTATCCGCGTTGAGGATGTGCAGAAAGAATCGGGGATTTTTATCCATTTTGGTCGGATTGAGCGGGGAATTGTCACCACTGGCGATACAATTAATGCTCAGATCGATCGCTCCTGTCGTCGTCGCGCCCAAGCTAATCATACCGCCACCCATCTGCTACAATCGGCCCTGAAAAAGCTTGTCGATGGGGGGATTTCCCAAGCAGGTTCCCTCGTCAATTTCGATCGCCTCCGTTTTGATTTTAACTGTCCTCGTCCCCTGACTAGCGCTGAATTGCAACAGGTGGAAGAACAGATTAACACTTGGATTGCCGAAGCGCATGACACCGAGATAGCGGTGATGGGATTGGAAGAAGCGAAGCAGAAGGGAGCTATTGCCATGTTTGGCGAGAAATACGGCTCAGAAGTGCGAGTCATCGATATTCCTAGCGTTTCTATGGAATTATGCGGGGGAACTCACGTTAAAAATACCGCCGAGATCGGTTTATTTAAAATCATCTCCGAGACGGGAATCGCCGCGGGAATTCGTCGCATCGAAGCGGTGGCCGGCCCTGCCGTGTTAGCATACCTGAATGAACGGGATCAGGTGGTGCGGGACTTGTGCGATCGCTTTAAGGTCAAACCTCTGGAAATTCCCGATCGCATTACGGCCTTACAATCAGAGTTAAAGGGGACACAAAAGCAGTTAGAAACGATTAAACAGGAGTTAGCCCTAAATAAATCGGATGCTTTGCTATCTCAAGCCGAATCTATCGGCGAATTTAAGCTATTAGTCGCTTCTTTGGGCGATATTGATGCTAATGCTTTGATGGCCGCAGCCGAAAGACTACAGCAAAAATTAGGGGAAGGGGCAGTGGTTTTGGCCTCGACTCCCGCAGCTGATAAAGTGAGTTTAGTGGCCGCTTTTAGTCCCCAGGTGATTAAAGATCGGGGTTTACAAGCGGGTAAATTTATCGGTGCGATCGCTAAAATCTGCGCTGGTGGTGGTGGTGGTCGTCCCAATTTAGCTCAAGCTGGGGGACGGGATGCTAGTAAGTTAAGCGAAGCTTTAGCTAAGGCCAAAAGTCAATTAACTAGCAGTTTACAATAGTTTTAAGGGTGGACATTTTGTCCACCTTTAAAAAATTAGTTATTCTCTCGGTGTGATTGGTAAAAATAATATGGAACTACTGATCAAGAATTTGGGATCAATTAGAAATAATAATCAAGCTATAGATTTAACTAAGAAGTTTTACACTTTTATTGGCTACAATAATAGTGGCAAAACCCTAGTTTCTCAGCTTTTATGGACAATTTTTAATCATGACAATATTAGAAAGTTTTACGAAAATACCCAAATTGATTCTTTAGGAATTGACTCGGAAAAACCTATTAAAAAAATTACGATCAATCAAGAATTAATCGATGAGATTCTCAATAAATTTAGCCAGTTTATTGAAAAAGAAGTTGTTAATACTTATAATCTTGATGCCAGTATTAAAGAAACGATTATTGGTTCCAATAAATTAATTTTTCAAGCGGATATCCAAGAATTTAAAGAGACGAAATTTAAAACAACTTTTTTGGTTCGTGTTCCAGGAAATAATGATCTGGAGTATTTACAGATTAGCAAGGGCAAAGGTAGCCTAACAATAAATATAAAAGAACCTAATATACCTGAAAAAGTATTTGATCAAATACCCAGAGACTTTTTTGAGAGAGCTAAACCATTCAAGGAATCAGTAATTATTCCGTCAATAATAAGAGTGCTTTTGTCTCAGACAGAAGATACTTTTTTTATCCCCGCTAGTCGTAGCTTTTTCCCTGTTTTTTATCAGTACATTTATGAGATAGAAAGAAATAAAAGAAGTGAGTATAATCGTCGATTGCAAGAATTAATAGAAAATATTAATGATGATGTTGATACTAATAAAAATATATTATTCAAACGTCTTCAAGAACAATTACCCAAAAGGTCTTATACAGAACCAATGAATAAAGTGATTGAATCGCTTTATTCTCTCAATACCAAGAAAGAAATTAATTCAGTTTATAATTCTCTGATTGAAAAGATGATCGGATTAATGGGAGGAGAAATCACGATTTCTAGTCTAGAATCGATCGCACCTATTCAATTTTCTTTCAAATTCGATGAAACCAAAGATTTACCGATGTATCTAGCTTCATCTTCAGTCAATCAGTTGACTATCTTGTATCTTTATCTCAAATATTGGGCAAAGGAAAAAAACAATTTTTTGATGATAGATGAACCAGAAGTTAATTTGCATCCCGAAAATCAAATTCGCTTAATGGATATTTTAGTTCAATTTGTCACCGAGCATGATAATCGAGTTTTGATCACCACCCATAGCCCGATTTTAACCGATATTCTCAACAATTATGTTTATCTTCATACCTTAAAAAGTTATGATGTTGATGTCACAAAAATTATTGAAGATAATCAATTAAAAAATTTAAATCCAGAAATTTCAATTGCTAAAGAAGACTTGGGAGTGTACTTTTTCACGGGTGATAAAATTATTGATTATGGAACCAGTCAATATGGTGTTTATTTTCGTAACTTTAAAGAAGTTATCAACTCTGTGCAGAAATCTGGAGAAATTTTAACCAACCATATCTATTTAGCAGAGAATGAGTAAGTCTAACTCAAAAAAAGAAATATCTTCCCTTAGACAAGAGTTTCATCGAGCTTTAGAAAAATGGGGTTTTATTGAAGAAATCTGCCTTAGTCAGGATGCGTGTATTGAAATTCAAGAAACAAAAAAGAGCGATTTAAAGAAAGTAGTTATTAATCACTTACAGTTATCGTCTAAAACAGCACAGGTTATGGCTTTTTGTCAACGGGGAAGTCCAGTTATTAAGCTGACGTGGAGATGCTTAAAGGGAGCATCTTGCTTTTCCAAATAAGTTTGGCTCTTCGGTTTGTGTTATGCAATGGACGGGGGTTATAAGGGATGGAACCCTTATATAGAAAGGCATTTAGCGATTTTTGTCAATTGTTTTTGATCTAGAGCGAACTAATCAATTAAGTCTCTTACCAGATAAGGAT
>NZ_JADBSA010000171.1:0-22408 GCF_020246945.1 Microcystis sp. M113S1
ATTCTTGGGCTGCCCATTTCTCCATTTTTTTGCTTACCTCCACCTTAATTCCTTCTTTCAAAACTATACCTATCAATCGTTTCCCCTTTTTTTAAGTTTCTTCTCTTTTTGTTAAGAAAGATCTGACTAATGGATAGCTTTCAATCGAGGGATCAATCCGGGCTGAGGCCAAGGAAAAACAAGATAGTAAGGATTCCAAATAGAATTACGGTTTTTCTGGAAATCCACGGGATTATGAACAATATTTATATGGGCAGGTGGATAAAACTGTTGATCAGATTTCATCGCGATTAACATGGCATTTCCTCCTGGATATTTGTAAAAACGGGTAGGTCGGCCAAGATATTTTTTGATCTCTAGCAAGGTTTTATCAAAACTTTTTTTATCTGCGAACACAATTCCTTCTTCAGGAATTGTGTTAATAACTTCACAATCTAAACCCGCCTTTTTAAGATAGATATAACTCGTCGCAATTTCTCCTGAAAAATGATCATGAATACCAAGGAAAGAGTCGGGATCTTGTCTATTAAGTAACCGCATCTCCCTTTCATCTGTTGCGTAGAAGTAAACTTTGGTCATATTTGTAGAATTTATCCTAACGGTGAGGTACGAAGTCTCTGGTTTTGGGGAACGCCGGAATGTGGCAATAAATATTATGGAACACAAAAGCTACCTACTTTTTCACTGAAGACATCGGCCTGATATAGCTCGATCTGTGATCGGGTTAAGTTTTGAAACCCTTGATTATTGCTAGGTGCAATTTGATTGGCTTGGCGATACCAAAGAACGGTTTCTTGAACTGTCCGCTCAAAATCCCAGACGGGTTGCCATTTTAGGCTATGGAAAGCCTTATCTGTGACTAGATTAAGCAATTTAGCCTCATGAACAGCATTCGGATCACTTTGATCGAGCCAAGTCCCTGGCCAAAGTTGTAAGATAGACTCAACTAACTCTTTAACTGGACGATTAGAAGTCAGAGACGGACCGAAATTGAACGCCCCATATAACCCCCGGCTGTCTTGCTGCCAATTAGCTGTCATCAACTGCACATAAATCGACTCAGCCAACCGTAAATAGCCACCTAAAGGCTCTAAAACGTGCTGCCAAGGGCGAGTCGCTAAAGGGTTCCGCACGGGAATCGCTTCCGACTTGATCAAAGCCCGCATCGCATCGGGTACAATCCGATCTAGAGACCAATCTCCTCCACCGATGACATTTCCGGCCCTGGCGCTGGCAATGCCGATGGGGGTTTGAGGGGTTTTAAAGAAGGAATTTCGCCAAGATGCGATCGCCAATTCCGCCCCCGCTTTGCTAGAACTATAGGGATCATAACCCCCTAAGGGGTCATTTTCCCGATAACCATAGACCCATTCCCGATTCTCATAGCACTTATCGCTAGTAATAAACACGGCGGCACAGGGATGAGTCAGGCTTTTGAGGGCTTCTAAAACGTGAATAGTCCCCATAACATTTGTGTTCCATGTTTCCACCGACTCAAGATAAGAAAGCCGCACTAAGGGTTGTGCCGCTAAATGAAAGACTACATCCGGTTGCCATGAAGCGATTAAACGAGCCACTAACTCAGCCTCTCGAATATCTCCTATATGGTGGCTCAGGTTTTGAGCCAAGTCCAATTGCTCAAATAAGGCCGGGGTGGTATTGGGGGCTAAACTGAGGCCTTTGACCTCTGCCCCCAGATGGAGTAACCAAAACGCCAGCCAAGACCCCTTAAAGCCGGTATGACCAGTAATAAAGACCTTTTTGCCAGTCCAAAATGCTTCCTTTACCATATTTTCCATCTAGCTTGTCCAGTGTCATAAAGGTGATTGAGTAGTTCCATTTCTCGATAAGTGTCCATACACTGCCAAAGCCCATCAGTCTCATCCCAGAAGGAGAGGGGAGCTATTATTGTCCACAAGTCAAATAGACTCGCTATACCGGGTTTTCAGTTAATTTCATCGGCTTTGTGCAAGTAATCCCTGAAAAGAGTTTTCGTGAAGGCTTAAACCTATCACCCTAACTCTTTGGGAGCCACTATACATGAACTTGACCGAGGATGTCAATTGGTTAAGGGGATTTTACAATTCATCTAGTTTTGCTATATATAGACTGTGGTTAAACTTTTATACGGAAAATTTGCCAGACAATCTCTTATGGACTAAACTTTTTAGCCATTCAGGCATAGAGAGAATTGAAATGTATAATAAATTGGCAGCTAAGAACCAATTGATCATTTCATCAACTAACCAAGGATGTAAGAATGGACTTGCGTAAAAGGTTGCCACTATAGCGACTAAAGCCATACTGGAAGGCAAGCTTAATTGATTTTCTTGCTTAATCCAATCCAAGATTTGAGGAAGGGCAAAGATTAGAAAAGTTAATTTGTAATCCACAACAAGCCCAATAACAAGAAAATTTCCTAAATAAATGCCTGCTGCAAGACGGAAATAATCAATATATTGACTTTTGTCTAAAGATTTGTCCGAATCTGTTAAGACAAAATCAGAACTAAGCCATTCTTGAAAAATCTTAAATTTCGACAATAAAACTCTGGTAAAGATTAATATCGTCAATAAACTCATAATTATATACATCATATATCTGAGCGTCTTTTTAATATCAGTTTCTCCGCCAGTAAATAAAGAAAGATTTGATAGAAAAGATTTGACTTTTAACAAGAGGGCTTTATAGCCAAAACGATAATACACGGGATCACCATCACCACTAAGTGCTAATTGAATGTGAAGGTCGGATATAGTTTTCATCTCCCCTATACTAGCGAGAAAATAAGTAATGAAAGCAGTGGTAAAAATAGCTGCCAAGAACAGAAATAGATTTCTTTTTTCTTTAATAATTACTACCAGACCGAAAATTGGGAATAGTTTAATAACCCCAGCAAAAAATATTAATAAATAGGCACACAACCTAAAAATTAATGCTCGGCTATTCTTAATGATCATTAGTCCGATTCCAAGCCAAGAATAGATAACAATATCTGCGTTGCTACGTTCGACTAAAAGCATTACCGGTGGTGAGCATAAAATTAGGGCATAAACTACCGCTTCTTGATAATTTAATCTGCCAATGATGATTAAAGTAACAACATAAAAGATTAAAGCAAATAAAACTCCTAAAAATATAGTATCACGCATCTCTAACCCCAGCCAAGTCAATAAAGACCAACTACTGGGATAACCTATTTGATTGAAGCAGGAATGATTTGTTAGGGAAGTTTCTCCAGTCAATCGCTCACAATCAAAAGCGCCTAATACGTATCTAAGATCCAAAAAAAGGTTTTTAAATGAAGTCACAGGAACTCCCATTCTCCTCCAAAACTTGTGATAGGGAACAAAAAAATTAGCTAGATACAATAACCCAAAATATCCTAAGAGTGCAGCAACTACCAAAAATCTGCCATCAATTTTTGATTGCTTTTTGAGCATCTGCTTAATCTGGAGATGTATTGAATTTAATATGTCCACTTACTGCCTCCTGCTATTAAAGAATTGGGGAGCATCTCACCTTTGTAACCCCTAAATTAGGTTTTATGTCAAGCTATTTTGAAAGCCTTGCTAGAAACCAGTTTTAGGGACAAGTATAATTACTCACTTGCATAAATGAGATGCTCCCAAGGATTGATTATCTGTCAATTACTTGAGTTCGGTATAGGACGCTCATTGCGCCGCTAAATGAAAAATCACATCCGGTTGCCATGACTTGATTAAACGAGTCACCAACTCAGCGTCCCGAATATCTCCTAGATGGTGACTCAGGTTTTGAGCTAAGTCTAATTGGTCAAATAGGGCAGGGGTGCTATTGGGAGCTAAACTGAGGCCTTTTACCTCTGCCCCCAGATGGATTAACCAAAACGCCAGCCAAGACCCCTTAAAGCCCGTATGACCCTTGATAAAGACCTTTTTGCCAGTCCAAAATGCTTTCTTTACCATATTTTCCATCTAGCTTGTCCAGTGTCATAAAGGTGATTGAGTAGTTCCATTTCTCGATAAGTATCCATACACTGCCAAAACCCATCATGCCTATAGACGGCGAGTTCTCCTAAGGCGGCTAGGGTTCTGAGGGGCTGTGCTTCAAAAGTCGTCGAATCTCCCTCAATTAAATCCAAAACCTTGCGATTTAAGACAAAATACCCCCCATTAATCCATCCTTCAGCCGTTTGGGGCTTTTCTTGGAACTGACTGACTAGATTATCCTCAATCACTAACTCGCCAAAGCGAGAAGGAGGACGAACCGCCGTCATAGTGGCTAATTTCCCATGAGAGTAATGGAAATCCAACAGATCCGCAATATTCACATCACAAACCCCATCCCCATAGGTGGCTAAAAAGATCTCGCTTCCGCTTTGATCTATATAAGATGTGAGACGTTTAAGACGACCTCCCGTCATGGTTTCCTGTCCCGTATCAACTAACCAAATACGCCAGTCTTCTTCCTCGTGTCCACTATCGAGTTTGGTCACTTTTTTATTGCCTAACTCTAAGAGGACATCACTTTGATTCCAATCATAGCTAAAGAAATAGTCCCGGATTATTTCCCCTTTATACCCTAGACAGAGCATAAAATCAGTTAAACCATAGTGGGCATAAGTTTTCATGATATGCCAAATAATTGGCCGATTTCCGATGGCAATCATCGGTTTAGGCCGAAATTCGGTTTCTTCCCGCAGTCGGGTTCCTTTGCCACCACACAAGATGGCCACGGGAATGTTGGACTTATAGTCCTTAACTGTTAAACTGACCGATTGTATTACCATTAGATTATATAGTGAAGGGCTTTGAGAGTGACATCATCTTATCGAGGCAGTTTAACACGGGATTACCGATTGTGTCCAAGATTTGTCTAAAAAAATTTTTGTTGAGCGAGTGTACCTAGTTTATTGCTAAACAGTCTCTTAAATCTTATAGCAGTTATCTTCATGGTGAGGTACGAAGTTTTCCTTTTGGGTAGTCGGTCGTCCGCCGGCGATACTAAATCAGGTTATACTTCGTCTTGATCAGCAACGCTAAATTCTAACCGAGTAGGACTAGAAATTCGTGCTACCATGCGAAGATAAATATTCGGGGATACGGTCACGAAGCTACCAGAAAATTTTAGGATAAAAATACCGACACTTATGGGGAAATCAATCAATAAAGTCCGAGGAACGGCACTGATTTTAGGGATTCTAGCGATCGCCTTTGCCTTTTTCACCAGGATTGTCAGTATTTTTGAATACGTTACCTTCGATATCGGACCAGATCCCGATCAGATTACTCTTGGTTATCTTTGGATGGATATGTGGAAGGGAAACTTTCCTCAATTGGGACCACCGGGGGGGGGTGGAAAATATGGATTCACAATTCCACCCCTCTATAGTTATTTAGCATTTCCTCTGACAATTTTCGGTACTGCCCCCGAATTTCAAGTCCTTACCAATGGCCTATTTTCTTTTCTATCGATTCCCCTCTTAATCTACTTTGTTTATCAACTTTTAGAAAATGTAGAACAAGATAAACGTCTTCTCCTGTCCAGTTTGGCAGGATTTTGGTATAGCACGATTTATGCGGACTATTTCATTAATAATTTTTCCTGGGGTCCTAGCCCAATACCCTTTTTCCTGCTCGTTTTTGCTTTACTCTATCGGTTCCAGATGGAAACGACTAAGCCGCTGCTCTATCAGGCTATAGCTTGGATATTCTTCGGGATTACTGTCGCTATATTGGTGAGTTTACACACCACCACGATGTTAATTATCCCAGTGACTTCTGTTATCGCCTCTCTCTGGTTTGTTTATCGAAATCGAAAGAATACTCGTAAATGTCTTTTGCCTTTTCTATCGATTCTCTCCGCAAATCTCGCCTTGATTATGTATTGGAATAGTGAGATAGTTCGGAATTTCGCCAATACGAAAGGAATGTTGAGAGCGCTCACGGAGAAGGGGGCGAGCGGTGAACCATCGAGCAATCTGTTCACCCGTCTATTTAAAGCGATTTGGGAAATGGTTTATCTGGGCAATCAAGTGTTTTTTTTGAATGATAATATATCGATTTTCAATGTCGTAGTTTCGGCTATTTTTTTCGGCATTTCTCTATATATAGTCATCAAAAAATATCGAGGGAATAAAACACTGATCGGCTTTTTGGCGATTACTTGGATAATTTTTCTCTACGCTTCCTCTAATTATCCTGATGAGCATTTTTATTCCCATCGTAAAATCTTACTCTGGTTTGCTCCTATACTCTTGGCGATCGCTAGTCTGGCCTATCTAAACTTGACTAAGACTTTCGACAGGATCCTCGGTCTAGTTCTAGCAATTATCATCGGCTATTCGATCGCAACTAATCTCTATTTCAATCAACGTTATCTTGCTAGTAAATACGGTTCCGAAAGACTCCTATCCGTGGCCGATACAGTGGAAATTATCAATCAGATTCCGGCCGGTTCAACCCTTTGTGATCCGGCCAAGAAAGGCAAAAGAAAAGAGCATGGTCAGTATGATTATATCGATACCTTTATGACCAAAAGAGAGCTAACGATAACCAATGCCTGCCCATCGGGTAGTTATTATATACAGCCGAAATTTAAAATGGCTATCCAAATGAACGATTTATTTCCAATTTTTACCCTCGCCAAAACCCCCCCTCTCGATCGCCCGATGACTTCCCTTCTGGAAACCCCAGAAGCCTATCTCTATAAAATCGAGTAGCAATACCTCAACCGCGATAGCGAAATTTGATCGGGATATTCTTGAGAAAATTTTTGCAAAGGGTGACAAGTAGCGGGGCTGTCTAGGAAAGCCATATCAATAATACCATCGTGCTAAAATAAGGAACCTCGAAAAACACAACTTATGGAAAATCAACCGGACAGGTTTACTCGATCGCCTTCCTCCGGAACTTCATTACAGACCAAAATATATATCTTGAGTTACTTTAGCAAGAGCTTTAGAGGTAGGCGTTTTTAGCTAAGGAAGTCTCAAATTATACTTTAGACGTTCATAATCTGAGATTTATTAAACTTCTGAAATCGTAGAGTGAGCAAGGAATCCAGTTCTTTTTTATGTTTCAGATGGGCATCATTCAGACATTCATAAATAGCTGAAGAAAAGTCAGAAAAGTTTTCATAATATTTACCATATAAACATTTATTTTTGACCAATTTCCACAGCCTTTCAATTAAATTTAGATTAGGCGAATAAGACGGCAGATAGAGTAGCTCTATTGACAAAGAAAGAGCCAATTCCTCAACAACTTTACATTTTTGATAGCGGGCATTATCTAATACTAGAGTGATGGGAATTATTAGTCCTAAAGCAGCTATTTTTGACCGGAGTTCACAGACTTGAGTTGCTGTAATATAAGTGTCATATGTTACCATAATAACTTCATGGGTTATCGCATTTAATGCTCCCAAAACATTAAAGCGTTTACGCCCGCTCGGCGACTTAACGAAAAGTCTCTCAAAACACCAATACCGAGAAAAGCTCCCATAACAAAGTGAGCGGCATCAACAAAAAAAAACAGCCCTTTTTCCTTCTTTAGCCTCATTTAGTCTTGGTTCTAGCTTTTTTTCTTTGTAGTCTTCTTGTGCATCTGGGTCAGCTTTAGAAGGAAGAGAAACCACTTTTAAACATTTCATTCCCATTGATTTCAAGAATTTCCTTACTTGGGTGGGACTTCGTTTTATTCCCGTCAATTCTTCTATTCTATATACAGCTTCATTTATTGTGGCTGGTGGATTTTTCTCGAAATATTTTTTGAGCGTTTCTCTTTGAGACTCTAATTCACTTTTAGGGCGATAGAAGTTGATTTCTTTTAATTTTTCTATTCCGCCCTCTTGATAATCTCGAAGATAAGTTAATAAGGTATTTGGCGAGATTCCTGCTAACTGACAAATTTTTGGGTGCGATATTTTTTGACTCTTTAACCAAAGAACTTCCATCTTAAGTTGAACCTGGGGATGGGGATGATGAAATCTTTCATAATACAGTGAGTTCTTTTCTTCTTCCGTGAATTCTAGGTTAATTATGTTTTCAATGAGTGCTTTGCTTCTAATTATGACCCTTAAACTATATTATTGTCTTTGAGTAAAAAATGCAAGTTATAGCCGTGCAAAGTATAACACCGCTACTCACACCACCTGTTCGGGGACTAGAAGGAATGGCCAACGCTTCAGCAAGGGCAATTGAACCCTCGCCAATTTTGTTGGATGGACCAACATCTGCATAAATCGCATTGACAATCTTGCCGTTTTTACCATTAAAAACCACGGCAATATCCCCCAGTTTTGCCCCGGCACTGCCACCACTGGGGAGAACAATATAGGGTATCCGAGTAGAACCAACATAGCGACTGGGATCAGTTTTTGCCCTAGTTCCATCCTGTAAAGCTGTCATAGAGACAAAATAACCTTGATAGGGTCCAGAGGGTTGCTCATAAGCTCGATTAGGATTTTGAGGGTCAGGGACAAGAATATTCTTCCATCAAGACGTATTTGGATAACCGGCATTTTTCAGATCATCTAAGCCAATATTGTCTGGGTGATAAGCATTAGGCGCACCATCGGCATCAATACTCATTTTTGATTGATAGAAAAAAGCGGTTTGTCCTGAAATTTGCCAAACAGAATGACCGCCAATTTCAAAGAGCTTCGTTCTTGGTTCACAGCTTATGGGAGACGCTTTAATTTCTAAAGTAATCTTTTCACTAGCAACAGAATGATTATCTTGATCAAATCCTCTCGCTTCAATTTGACGTTTGCCGTTGTCAGTAAAACGATAAGAGACTGACCAATTGCCATTAGAAACTAAGCTATTACCGAAGTGCCACTTACTTTAAACGGTCGGCCCATGGGCATTGTTAGAATACGGAACTAAAGATTCGACAGATTGAAACCACGATTTAAAGGATAAATACCCGGTGGCAACCAAAATCCTTCGGTATAGCCATTCTCCCATTGCATAAAAACATGATCGAAGAAATCGAGGTTTTCAGCATGAAGGTCTTTAATTTGCCATTTAGGCCCGTTTATTCCGGTTTCGTGTTTGCCCTGTTGATCATCCCAATAATTCTCTGGGTTGGGAAATTGAGTCCGTTTTGCTCCATCTTTGGTGATGTAATAAATGTGATCCGATTGATCCTGATTATTTCGAGGCCATCTTGCTCCAATTGCCCCACGAGGTGCTAGGTAATCTTTTTTCAGAAAGTAGAGAAAACCGAGACGACGCAGTTTTGTCTCAACGCCTGTAACTCGAATATTCTCAGTTGAAAAGGGATCTTTAAACAGTGCTTTGACAGTGGCTAATCCTAACTTTTCAGCCAAATATTTCATCACACAGGAGACAGAATAAGCACAGGGATATTTAGCAATAGATGTCTCTGGGTCCTGTTCAACTAATTCGTTTAGTTTGTTTCGACCTTCCTTCGTTGCTTCCATAAAGGTTTTTTTGGACTGGAGGATGGGTAGGATTTCTTGTTCAAATAACCGGCATCCTTCGGCATCAGTTAACCTGTGATCGGTTGGTAGGGAATTGGTGTGTTGGAGTTTTTTGTAAGCATCTAAAACTAAACCCCCATAAATAGTTTTAGTATAATCTGAGGAATCTGCCACATAAATTATAATGCTGGTTTCTTCTTCATGATTAGCTTGATCATAGCCAAAGGCAGTAATTTTGCGATCACCAGGATTCGTGAATCCTGAATAAGTAATCGACCAAGAACCGTCTGTTTTAACCTGACCACTGCCCAAGGGATATTTGTCATCTGCTTTGAGTTCTACAGTGACTATTCCAGAATTTACTTTGCCTGTAAAAGTAACAGGTTTTAGACATTCAAAGCGAGCATCATTAGTGGGGCTAAGAATTTGTAAGGTACTCATACAGTTATCCTTTAAAGTTGACCTAAGATTGAATTTCTAAACAGTCATCAATTTATCTAACTGATTGACTAAGTTAATTAGCGTTGCAGGGGTTCCTAGCTTAACTGCCAAGATTACTGCTCCAGCGAGATTGACAACACACTTGACAATATCGATCAATTTGTTGGTCTTTTGGACTCTTTGAATAGCTTCCTGCGCTTCCTGAATAGATCTT
This sequence comes from Microcystis sp. M113S1, assembly GCF_020246945.1. Classification (NCBI taxonomy): domain Bacteria; kingdom Bacillati; phylum Cyanobacteriota; class Cyanophyceae; order Chroococcales; family Microcystaceae; genus Microcystis; species Microcystis sp. M113S1. The sequence goes on from NZ_JADBSA010000171.1 coordinate 10,088, forward strand.
TGAATTCGAGTCGCTGGGGCTTCTAAATCGGTTAGAATTTGTTCAAAGATAATCAGGCTCAAATCATCCACAAATTCTAATAATCTTCTCTCATAGCGAGCAATCATTAAAAATTCTTCAGGAGTTAACTTACCTTCATTAAATAATTCATAGCGTTTTTGCTGGAGAAAAGGGACTAAGTTTAGGATTTTCTGAGCAAGGTATTTAGCGTCTGAGCGAGTCATTGTGTTCATCATTTCACCTCAAATTAAATAGGATAAATAGTAAGCATCTCTAGTGAGCTTTTTTGTTGAGTTTATCCACTAAGGGTTTAGCTTCTTTGAGATAGTTATCTAAAACTTTTTGAGCTTCTTTTAATTGTTCCTGAGAAGGAGGCTCTAAGTTTTGATAGATTTCAGCCGTTGTGGCCGTAGAATTCTGAGTACAGAATGATTGAATTGCTTTTTTATCCATATTATTTCCGAAAATTATGGCTAGTTCATGATGATTTTGAGCCGTGAGAGATAATAATGCAATATAAGCGTCTGCTTGCTCTTTTCGACCGTTTAATTGAGCCTTTTCTTGGGTATATTGTTGGGTAATTGTTTGAATTTCATTGACCAACTCTTGCATATTATTGCGATAGCGAGTGGGTGCTTGTTGAAATCGCTCTTCAAAGTAACGATAGAGTCCACCTTTTTCACTTTCTAACCAAGTGTCTCGGTAAAGTTGATTAACTTCATTGAGCAACAAAATATATTGTTGAAAATTTTCATCTTGGCAAACAATAACAGATTTAAGGTTTTTACGCTGAATGGGCTTAACAACAAAATTATCCAGTAAAAAGCCAACAATATTTTCTCCCGCTTTAACATAATCTGAATTGATCTGCACGGATATTTTAGCTTTTTCAAATATGGAATTGAGATTGGTAATGGCACTCCCAATATCCGTGAGACTTTGGTTCAGTGAAACCCGTTGATCACCTGCCAATTGTCCGAGGGATTCTAAATAATTGACGGCAAGAAGATTGGCTTGAATGGTAGATTTAGCGACGGGTTTAAAGCGATCGCATCGTTCATCCATTCTAATCGGGGGAAACTTATAAGGATTAGAATCTCCCGTGACTGGAAATTCTTCAAATCCTTCTAATGTTCTTGTCCGACTATTTTCACGAGTTAAAACGCCAGAAGGAGACGGAAATTGAGTTTGAGCAAAGGATGATTGGAGTTTCTCGGTTTCATCCAGTCGGTTTTCTCGTCTAAGACAGGATTCATATATATCTTTTCCCAGCTTTTCAGATGTTTCTTGAATTGTTCCTGATACCTTACTAAATTCTCGGACTTGGCTTAAATCCTCATGGCAACCACTGGTTATTAGAGTCAGCGAAATCAGAGAAATCCAAAGACTTGATTGCCGAAGATTCGCTTTGACATTTTTACGGTGAAGTTTCATAGAAAACAACCTCCTTTTGAGTTTATTTCTCTAACTTTTACTCAATCGACATTTTTGTAGAACAAATGATTACCAATTGTTTTTGTTAAGGTTGCACCGTGAGTCCAAGAAGGTTTAACGGATTTTGCATGATAATGAGTTGCTCCATTCGTTGGATCAGGGATAGTGCGGGTAAGAACTTTTCTAGCACTTTCACGACAATTATCGAACACTGGGTCGCCTATTTTAACCGACTTGATTTTTGCTCGATTTGCATCTGAAGGATTCCAACAGGAAAACTGCCAAGATTTAAGACATACGTTTACAACATCCTTGCCATACCATGTTTGTTTAGCAACACGATTAAGAATGACCCAACCTACTGCAATTTGTCCCAGTTCAGATTCTCCGCGTGCTTCCCCATAAATTGTTCGAGCCATAATATCCGAAGCGTCTGGGGCCACCTCACCGCTATCACTTCCAGAATCAGGTAAATTAATGGGATCGCCAATTTGAATTAGATTGGGATTAGAAATTTGTGGATTAAGATTAAGCAATCTTGTGAGGGATAAATTATGGTTTTGGGCAATTTTGTAGAGGCTATCTCCTGCCTTAACTTTGTATTGATTCGCCATGAGCTTTTCTCCTGATAAATTTGGGAAACATCGGTTAGGTAAAATTGAAGCCAAACCTAACTAATTTAAGATCACTTAATTTGACAATGCCCTTTTAACGGCTTGACGAATTTGCTCTAAACGCACAGTTGTGCCATTCGGTGTTCCAGGGCAAGAATTATAATCACGATCGCGGTGTCCTAAAATACGAGGAAGGTTGCGATTGGGGTTTCCAGAAAAATAGGTGGGAGTAGAAACAAGAACAGTAGGATCATTAATGCCCATCCGTTTACACAACTGAGTGCAAAGAGCAACCGCAGAATTGAATTGTGCGTCTGTAATACTGCTTGATACATAGTTTCCATCAAAAGCAATACCAAAACCGTCATTAACTTTGTCATGCGCCCCTCGTTTGCGGTCATAACGACCTTCATAAATACGACCACTGGGCATAATGACATAGTGATAGCCAATGTCAGACCATTGGAGGGAATTTACATGATAATCGCGAATACTTATCATGCGCTGAAATTCGCTGGTTTGGTTTGCACTCGGAGACAAAGCAGGATTAGTAGTGTGATGAATGGTAATGCGTTGGGCATTAAGATTGGGAAGGCTAGAAGGAGTAGGCGGTGCGCCCCAAACTTGACGAGTGATAATGTTAAGGGTAGGAGAACTTTCTTGAATATCGATCTCTTTTTGGAGCTTTTCTTGATCTGATGCAATGACTTCTAGCAATCGCCGTCCACCTTGAGAAAGGACAATCTGTGCATCCCACTTCCCCCCTTCAACGATGGGTTTAGCCACATCAAATTGCCCATCAATACGAATTAGCAATTCTTCACCATTAGCAAGGTTATCGACTTCTCCCTTAATGACAAAAGGTTCTGATGTTTTGATAGTTGTAGGTAGATGGGTGATGCGAATAGTGGGAACAGCTTCCACTACTTGAATATTGGCGTATGCTGTATTATCTGTGGGATCGCCAATGACAATTTTTAAGCGGCGATCACCCGCAGACAGAAAGACAAAGTTAATTTGCCAAGTTCCGTCATCTGCAACGTTTCCCCCTGAGACTTTATACTGATAATCAATGATTAATTCAACGGGTTTTTCTCGTAGATCATCTGATGCTGTTCCTTTAATGACAACATTCTGATTAGTTTCGATTGTTTCGGGAACACTGGTAATAGTAATCATGATGACTTCCTCCAATTTAGTAAATGGGTGAAATGGGAAAACTTTAATTTTTTAAATGAGGGGAATTAATCCTCATCTAAAATCAAACTAAATTCGATAGTTTGTAAGAGATTTCCATCTCGATCTAAAGCACGGAATTTGAATAAATTCTCCTCTGTACTATCCAGTTGAATCTCAAATTTCCATTGTCCATCGATCGGTTCAACTTCCCCGATAATGAACATTACCTCTGCACTAACAGTCGTAATAATCTTGGTGACAGAAGCATTTGCCATCCCTGAAAAAGTAAGCGGTTTACTAATATTATGAACCGTTTCAGGGGTTGGGGACTCTACTGTAAAAACAGATTCTGATAAGGATATTGGCGCAGGTTTTGCAATATTATTGTATTCAACAATTAAATCAATTGATTCAAATCCTTGCTGATGATAGTCAGCCATAAATGCTTGAAGTTTTTGCCAATCTTGAGCATTAATTAAGCCAATTGATCCAGCAGAACCAGGAGGATCATCATCAAATTGAATGGCAAAACTTCCCCGTTTAACACCATCTGCATCTACAGTATTTGGCTCAATCAAATAAAAGTTTTCCTCACTCTTGGCTTCTGAAGTTAAGTCAAAAGGTAGGGTCGAAACAGTATAAGCAGGAATACCCACTTTACCACAGCAGGGAATCGGACCCCGACCAATCAAGCTTTGAGCAGAGATAAACTGATAGAGAGGAAACCCTGATGTTGCCTCATAAATATTTTTTGCTTCATCTTTTTCCATAATCGCCAATTGACCTTTCACTAAGGTCTGATAACTATCATGTATCTCCTCTAAAGATGAGGGATCGTCATTCAAATTCATCGTAAACCGTAGCCAACTCATAATCTTATCCTCCTAGAAATAGGTAAATTAGGCACAATTTTCACTCGAAATAAATCTAGATAATGGTGAGTCTGAATGAAATTGTTTGCAGTAAACGGCCAGACGAATTGTAGGCTTGAAAAGTGAAAGGACGATTGACTCCACGGTTTAAAAACTTGTAATCAAAACGCCATGTTGCACCTGCACTGGTCAGTTCAGCAATTTTGAAAGGACCACCGGGACCGACTAAGGCGATGATTTTTGAGACTTCTGGTTTTGCCGTTCCTGAAAAGGTAATAGAGGTATTAACAGGTTGGTTTTGACCTGAAGTGGGTTGCTGTACGGTGAAAACTTGAGATTGAGGTAGCAGCGGAGAACTACCGTTGTACTGAACAATTAAGTCAATACGATTATGTCCTCGTTGACGATAGGCTTTAAGATATTGATCGTAATCATTCCACTCAGAACGAGTTCGGATGACAATACAACCAGCAGAACCAGGACTGCGATCATCAAAATGAATACCAAATTGACTTCTTGCAATACCATTAACAAATATCCTTCCCTCAGACCATCGCGAATTGAGAATATGATAAAAATTGCTACGGATTCCAGGTGTATTGGTATGATTAATTGGAGAGGTACTAACAGAATAATTGGTTATGCCAACCTTGCTGCAGGATGGAATCGGTCCTTTAGCCCTTGTAGATTGATCATTGAGGCATTGATACGGAGCATATCCTGATGTTGCTGTCCAAGATTTAATGGAAGTGTTTCCTTCCATGACATGAAGTTTGCCTTGACGGAACTGATTAGTTCGTGATGTTGGCAAATCCATTTTAAAGAGTAAATAAGCCATAATTGATTCTCCTTTCTAATCAAAAGTGTTTTTCGATCATTTAAGCAATTACTGTTGTCCCGGTGATTAAATCTTTAAACTTTGCTGCAACCTGATTTTCCCAAGCCTGAAAAATCAGATCATCTTCAAATAATTTTTGAGGATTAATGGTAGAATTAGGATTGATCAGAACTCCGATATCTCGGTATTCAGGTTGCTCATCTAAAGCGTAAGCTGCTAACTCACTACAAATCCATTTATCAGGACAATTAAGAGCTTCAGACAGTAATTTTTTGATTTTTTGCCGTGATAAAAGATTGAGTATCTGACCGGGTAAACTTCCAGAAAAGGCATGAGCTAGGATTAGTTTATAGTCATATTTTTTACCTACTTCTGGTTTGAGAATCTCAACAATACGCTCTGCAATCTCATCAGTTAAATCTTTGGGTTTGCGGAAGAAAATTTGGCAATTAGAAGGTTCAAAATAGGGTTGTAGAGGATTTTCTTCTACCATATTCGTGCCAGCATTCGCTTCAATACAGGTATTTTCACCGGTAACGATGAGAGCGTGAGTAGCAGAAATATTGCTCATTTTATCCCACTTAGTAAAATAAGCGATTCCTTGACCGACTGGATGTGTTCCGTCATAGGTAAAACCGATGTAACCCTTGTTATAGTTAACTCCGTAAACAGGGTTCAAGGTAACAATTTCAAGTTCGGCTTTTTGTTGTAGTTGAGTAGTCATTTTTTTGCCTCTCAGAACGTAACAAAGGACGTTTTAACTCTGTTCGGAAGTGAAATAGATGAGTTAGATAGCTGGCGTGACTAGGTAAAATTAGATGCGGTATTTATACTTACTACTTTAGATCGTCTATCAGAACTTGCTGCCCTAAAGATGGCAAATTAATATATTTCTTGAGGTTTCTATATATAAGTTTACAGAATATTGTTGAGCTATTTATTAATAAAAAAAGTTGAGTTTGATTGCAAACCATCTTAATACCTAAGCTCGCCAACCTGAACTTTAGCCGATTCTCGATCGCAATTTTAGCCCACCCTAGCACTGCGCTCTTTTCCTTGGGAGGATTTTTACCAAGAAAAATGATCTGTCTGCCTGAGAACAGGCTATAGTAATCATCAAACCCTCAGCGAAAAACTTCCCGTGTCTTCAGTATTCCGTCTTCGTCCCTATTTTTCCCCCGCTCTGCAGCGTCGAGTCATCAAAACTCTCGCAGCAAAAAAAACCCGCCAATTCTTGACATGGGCGGCAGCTTGTGCTAGTTTTTTGCTCCTCTGGGCGTGGAATTGGCAGTTAGTTTTGGCCACTTTAACCGGGGTGGGGGCGATGATCGGAGTTTACCATCTCCAGGGTCAAAACTGGCGCTCGCTGTGGCTGTGGGGGCGTGCTTTTTTCAGTGCCGATAGCGGTAAGTTAACTTTAGCGGTAGTCTGTGGCGGTTTGGGCAGTTTAGCCACCTATCTCGCTCTGGCAATTTGGACTTATGCCGAAAATCGCTGGTTGGCCCTGGCCTCAATTTTGCAAGGATTTGGCACGGTTTTGACTTTAATCCTGCTAGGATGGCATTTTCTCGACCATCGCGGTCAAAATGAGTCAAAAAACTTTGATCGCTGGTTAGAAAAATTAACAGTCAATGATCCCTTAATGCGCTTAATGGCAGTCCGACGTTTAAGTGAAATGCAACTTTCCCCCAGTCGTCGAGAACAATGCCAAGAATACTTCCGTTATCTTCTCTCGCGAGAAACCGATACGCAAGTGCGATCGGCTTTACTCGATAATTTTGCCAGCAAAGAAGCAACCAAACCGCAACCTCTACAAATGCCGCTATCGGTGAGAAAATCCGTCCTCAAATCAGTGAACAGTAAACAGTAATCAGTGAACTGAAAACTCACATCTGATACTAAATCCGTTAAGTATAGGCTACTTATGAGGAGAGGCAAAAGGGAGAATAAATAATCAGTTTTTAATAACCGGATTTAGTATTATAACTGATAACTGATAACTGAATGCTACCCCACCATGAAGATAACTGCTATAGTTAAAGCTAAGGCTAAATGCTGACTGCTAGAGGCTGAAGACGATATTTTTTTTACACCAAAGTTAACTCGCGCTCCTCGATATTTTGGAACATCAGCGTACTCAGATAACGTTCCCCGAAACTAGGCTGAATCACCACAATTAATTTACCCTCATTTTCCGGTCGTTGGGCCAATTGAATCGCCGCACAAAGATTGGCACCGGAAGAAATCCCTGAAAGCAAACCTTCTTCTTTTGCCAGACGACGACCAAATTGAAAAGCTTCCTCATCACTGACAGTAATTACCTCATCAATCAGATCTGTGCGTAAAACTTCCGGAATAAAACCCGCACCGATACCTTGAATTTTATGGGGACCGGGATTACCACCAGAAATCACTGGACTATTGAAAGGTTCCACCGCGACTACTTGAAAACTAGGTTTACGGGGTTTAATTGCCTCAGCGACTCCCGTAATCGTGCCTCCAGTACCCACACCTGCAACAATAAAATCTACCTGTCCCTCCGTATCTTGCCAAATTTCCTCAGCAGTGGTGAGACGGTGAATTTCCGGGTTAGAAGGGTTGCGAAATTGTTGCAACATATAAGCGCTGGGGATACTATCAACGATTTCCTGAGCGCGTAAAATTGCCCCTTTCATACCTTGGGAACCGGGGGTAAGTTCTAGGGTAGCACCGTAGGCTTTTAACATCGCCCGGCGCTCTAAACTCATCGTTTCCGGCATAGTTAAAATTAAGCGATAACCCTTAGCTGCCGCAGTCATCGCTAGAGCAATTCCCGTATTGCCAGAAGTGGGTTCCACTAAAACCGTGGTTTCTGGATTGATTAAACCCGCTTTTTCGGCGCTATTAATCATGTGAGTGCCAATCCGGTCTTTGACGGAAGCAGCGGGATTCATCCCTTCTAATTTCATCACAATTCGGCCAAGACAGCCCTCCGCTTGGGGAATCCGATTCAATTGTACTAAAGGTGTGCGGCCAACCAATTCGGTAACATCGTGAGCGATACGCATGATATTTTCTCGGTCTAGGTGATTCGTGTGCTTAGTTATAGCGGTAAGCTCTGTGCTTTAGCGTTTGAGAATTTCCTCACTAGCCAAGGAGGCGCTATATAGCTCACTTATAGCAAAGGCCAGCCCTAGATCGGCAAAATTTCCATTTTCCTTTGTTTCTTCAGTCGGTCCGAGTTGATTCCCAGAAACAGGCAAAACTACTATGACCGAATAAGATTGCTTTTTTCCAAAAGCTTATACTTGTATTAAAATAACTATAGATTAAGTTACTAAAGTCAGAATTACGGTCATGACCATTCAATCTAATCTAGCTATATTGAAAGAACAACACATAGAAATTAAGGGCTATTTGATCGATAGGTTAAAAGCACGTCATCTAGAATGGATTGTAGAACATCTTGATGATCCTGTAGCGGCGGAATTGTTCCAGATTATCATACAAGAACGAAATGATAGAGCCAAAGTTAATTCAAATCAGTCCTTGCAAATATCCAGACACGAGGGCAAAATTGAACAGTTAGGAAAAAGTAATCAGAATTTATACAACGAGAATGTTGAGCTTAAACAAGAAGTCAGTTATTGGCAAGAAAAAGTTAATGAATTGCTACAAACATTAGAGCAGTTACGTCAAGATTTATTAGACTTTGATCAATCTGAGATTTATCGTTTAGGTCAATGGTTAAAGGCTAGTCTATCTAAAACTGCCCGGGAACGTCAACAGGCTTTACTGGAAAAGGAATTAGTTCATAAAGACAGTTATAATCTAGCGGTGAGCGATCTAAAAAATACTATTCAGCAACAACAGGATGGGATTACACAAATAAAAGAGCGAGCAATCTCTACAGTTGAATCTCTGGAAAAAACTAATGATAAACTACGAAGACAACTGGGGGATATTAAAAAATATATTATTAATAACTATGGCGATAAAAAGTGGCAAGAAATCACTCGTTACTTTGCAGATGACCAGGAACTGAAGCAATGAATTTACTAAAAGAAATGAGCTATCGCCAATGGCAAAAAAGAAATAGTGAAGTATTTCATGGTCTTTCCCCAGAGCAACAAAGACAAGCGAGAAAAAAGGGCTATTATAATATCGGCTGGGGAAAGGTTAAAAGCTCTTGGGAGCTTCTTCAGGATTTTAAAAATAATACTTATAAAGTTGTCAGTTTATTTGAGCATGAATTAAATAAGGGAAGTCTTGTCAAAGCCATTGATTTAGCAATTATTGAGTCTGAAAATGCCAAAAAAATGTCTGAGGAAGGAAAACAAGAGTTAGAAAAAATCTCTAAAAATTTGCATAAAATAGCAGATAAAGCTTTGGCTAAATATCCTTTATTATGATTATTCTGTACTGCCATGACTAAAATATCAAAATCAAAGTTGTCTCAATTATATAGCTCCGATGAAATTGCAGAAATCTGGAATGCTAATCAACATCTAGCAGTTATCAAACATCCCCAAAAAGGATTAATTAGCCCGAATCAATATCGAACAATGGCCAAAGAAAAACCCTGTCCTTTTTGTGGCAAAAAGATGAAACATGGCGAAGAATTTAAAACTTCTTCTCAGTCAGAAGCTGTCAAAAGGGGTTACGAATATAATAATTCTCAAGGGGAAAAAGTTATTAATCAAATCAATCAGATATTTTTTCATCCCAATTATGTCACTATCGATCATATAATTAATAAAGCCCGCTGTCCCGAAAAAATGTTTGATTTTGACAACTTACAACTGGTCTGCTGGCAGTGTAACCAAGCAAAAAGTGATGATAATGCCTATGAACTTCGTCACACTTATGAGTATTTATCTAGCCTAGTCGATGAAACAGCACTTCGTTATCCTCTTCTTGAAAAGACCAATGACTTAGCAGAGTTTAACAAATTTTAATTTTAATAAACTTTAATTAAGTTTATAATCTGATTAAATAGCCTTCAACTCTAATCGAAAACTCATAGTAAAATTCCACTATAATTGAATTGAGCTAATCTGCGTCAAAATGAATAACTTGTTTGCTTTTGCTTTAGGTCTAAAAGAGACAATTTACACCTATCATTACGTCGCACTTTAGCAAAGGATAATTTAAAGTCAGGCTAAATTTTTGTGAAATTTTCTTGACTATTATGACAAAAGATGCTAGTTTTTCAGATAATTATCAGTAGTTTTTGATGAAATTATCACAAATTACTGGCAAGTTTAACTATTAAAAGAGGTTGAGCGCCCAGGGACAAATCCGAAACCTAGCTGCTAACAACCGAAAAAGTTAGGTTAGTATGAGGGGAGATACCCTCTGAGGAGTTGCACTAATTATATGGACATCAAATTAATCTTGTTGGCATTGACGGCCGTATTCACCGTCTCTTGTCTCTTTTTCGGCACCCGCAACGGTTTTTACGATAGCGATAACTACGATGGCAATGGTTCCGCTCACTAACCAGTCATCATGATCAGGGTTGCCATGGTTCAACGCTCTACTGCCGTCTGGGGGTCAAAATCCCTTTTATCCTGTTTACCTTTTGGTGTCGGTCACGCATCAGAAGGGGTTTGTCTCCTACTGAAAATCGGTTCCTATCGCATACTTTTAGATTGCGGTTTGGCCGATATGCAACCCCTGACCCAAAACAAAAAACCCCCCGTGGATCTGGTGTTCTGTAGTCATGCCCACAGCGATCACATCCGTGGGTTAATGGCTCTCCATCAGACCTATCCCCAATTGCCAGTTTATGCCAGTGAGGTGACAGTACAACTGCTGCCCCTACAATGGCCGGATGCTGCCGAGGAAATCGGCAGTTTCTGTCAGGGTTGGCCATGGCGATCGCCGATCGCTCTCTTTGATGATCTCACCGTCGAGATTTTTCCAGCTGGCCACCTCCCTGGGGCTGCCGTGGTCCTATTCACCTACAAAACCCCCAAACGCACCTATAAAGTCCTCTATACCGGCGATTTTTCCCTGTCTAATTTTCAACTGGTGGAAGGATTATCGATCGATCTGCTGCGGGGAGTATCCCCCGATGTGCTGATTATTGAAGGCAGTTACGGCACAGAACGCCATCCCCACCGACGACAGCAGGAAAAACAGTTGATGAATCGCATCTATCAGGCGATCGCTGAGGGGCAAAATGTCTTACTACCCGTCCCCGCTTTGGGATTGGGTCAGGAAATTTTAAAATTACTGCGGTCGCACCACCAATTCACAGGCCGCGACATTGATATCTGGGTTGGGGGCAAGATCGCTAAAGCTTGCGATGCCTACCTAGAAATTTTACCACAATTTCCCGCATCTGTGCAAAATTTTGCCAAACATCAGCCCTTATTTTGGGATGAGCGCATCTGTCCCCGGTTGCGAAGGTTGCCAGAAAAACCGACACCTCTAGGGGGAACCACTCCGATAATTCTACTAATCGATCGCCTAGAGGAGGTGAGTAAATATCTGCAAGGGGATAAACCTTGGTTAATGTTAGCTCCCCAACACCTGCACGATATCAACCTGGAGAATCCCCGATTAAAAGCGGCACAGCGTTCGCGATTAATTAGCCAAGAAACCTATCTACTGGCCGAACATAGCGATAGTCGCAACACCACCCAACTGATCCATAACCTGCGACCACAGCATATCATGTTCGTCCATGGCTCGCCCCTATATCTAGCGGATTTGACCAGTTTAGAAGAATTACAAAGCCGTTATCAACTCCATTCTCCGGCCGTGGGAACTCTGGTGGAATTGCCTATTGGCGATCGCTTTATGCAACCGACACCCCCGGCCCCCAGTCACTATGAGGGAGAATTAAATGAATCGGATTCGATTGTCACTATCACCTTACCAGAGCCGATCACCCGGGATCCCCGGTGGAGTAATTTCGCCGATACGGGACTGGTGGAAGCGCGCTGGCAAGGGGAAGAATTATTATTACGGGGAGTCTCCCAACGGGAATTATTAAGCGAGAGTCCCAATCGCATCACCAAAGCTTTAGAGGAGATGGATTGCTGTCGTGTCTGTGTCCACTACAAAAGTCAGCGCTGTTGGAATCCCGCTTCTCCCCTCTACGGTTTTAAAGTGGTTGCCGAAGGCTATTGTCCCGTTTTTGAGGGCAATATATAGGGTTTGCTGAAAAAATCTAAAAACCTTATCCAACAAGGTTTTTAGACTTTTTTTCCCTCAAAAAGTGCCGACCCTTGGAGTGATTGGGGGAAAATTCCGGGACTTTTTCCCTGAAAATTAGGTAATTGACCACCTGAAAATGGGTAAAACCCCACACCCCACACCCCACACCCCAACCCCCAACCCCCAACCCCCAACCCCCAACCCCCAACCCCCACCGAAAAACTTTTTCAGCAGA
>NZ_JADBSA010000172.1:0-10611 GCF_020246945.1 Microcystis sp. M113S1
CGTTCCTTTTAGGTTCAAAAATTTGTCAAGCATCATAAGTAAAATACTCGGGTTTTTGGCGATTATATCAAATCTTAACTCAATTGTCTATCTTTTGGTATTAACCTATTTGTGCCTTAAGTGTCTCCCTGTATAGATTTCAGCTACTTTTAGGCGTAGGCACTCTCATCGAATTTTATTTTAAGTTAATTATTTGCATAACAATTACCGAAGAGCCAAACCCGAACGCATCAAAAACTGTGCTTTTTCCCACACCATTTTTGCCGATAACGGCCGTCATCGGTGTCAGAGAATCTCGATTTTGAGTATTCCATAACTTGCCCAGAGTTATATCCTTGAGCGCTCGATAATTTTTAATCCTCAATCCCTCAATTCCGGCCATTATTTAGTCCCGTTTCTCATTACTAAAGTAATTTGAGCAATTTCTTGATAGATTGATTCTAGACCAGTTATTAATAGAGTTCTTGCCTAATTAATTTTTGAGAGTTCAAAAATGAGAAAAATAGGCATAAAATTGCATAAAATCCTTAGATAGAGCATTTAATTGATTAATGCTCATTCTTAATTCTCCTGACTACTGACTACTGGCTACTGACTCCTCACCTAAGGTCAGATTTTTGATTTTTACAAGAGGTCTAATTACTGACCCGATTCGATCACTCCTTCGGCCTCATGGACAATTGCCCTCAATCGATCTAAAGTTTTCTGGTCCACCTGCGTCCATAATCCCCGTTGTTGAGCCTCTAATAATCTTTCGGCCATATCTCGCAATGCCCAGGGGTTTTTCTCCTGAATAAATTGTTGTACCTTGTCGTCAAATAAATAAGCTTCGGCTACTCCCTGATAGATAAAATCCTCCACTAGATGAGTAGTGGCAGAATAGGCAAAAATATAATCTACGGTCGCAGCCATCTCGAAAGCGCCTTTATAGCCGTGTCGCATCACTCCCGCTATCCATTTGGGGTTCACTACTCGCGAACGATATACCCGGCGAATTTCTTCCTCTAAGGTTCTGATGCGGGGATTTTCTGGACGGGAATGATCACCAAAATAGGTGACGGGATTTTTGCCGGTTAATGCCCGAACACTGGCAGTTAAGCCGCCTTGAAATTGATAGTAGTCATCGGAGTCGAAAATATCGTGTTCCCGATTGTCCTGATTATGCAGCACTATCTCTAATTCTTGTAGTCTATTTCTCAATACTTCCGGTAAAGAATGGGCAGTTCCTTGACTATCATAGGCATAACAACTCCAGTTAATATAAGCATTAGCTAAGTCTTGATCATTTTGCCAGTTTTGTGACTCGATTAACCCCTGTAAACCGGCCCCGTAAGCACCGGGTTTGCAGCCAAAGATTCTGGCAGTAGCTCTCAGTTTCGCCTCTTTTTCTCCTAAGCCCTGACTTAGCCAAAACTCCCTCTCTGTCTTCACTTTCGCCGCTAAAGGATTAATTTTTTCTTCTTCCTCTTGACAAGCTACCGCATTTATGCCAGAATTAAGAAGATGTAGTATGCTGGGGAAACTGTCCCTAAAAAAGCCCGATACCCGAACGGTCACATCAATGCGAGGACGGCCTAAGCTAGACGGGGTAAGGATTTCAAACCCGACCACCCGACGGAAAAAACCATCCCAAAGGGGACGAATTCCCAGTAAAGCCATGGCTTCGGCCACATCTTCGCCACTATTTCTCATCGTCGAAGTTCCCCAGATAGAAATCGCCAAAGTGCGGGGATATTCGCCATTTTCTTGGGTATAACGTTCAATTAGTGCCTCTGCGGCCTTTCTTCCCACTTCCCACGCAGTTTCTGTGGGGATTGCGCGGGTATCGACAGAATAGAAATTTCTGCCGGTGGGGAGAACATCGGGACGGCCGCGGGTGGGAGCGCCGGAAGCACCACTGGGGACGTATTGGCCAGCGAGACCTTTTAAGAGATAGGTAAGTTCATCGGGGGTTTGTTTTAAAGCAGGAATTAACTGATTTTCTAGCCAAACCAATTCTTTTGCCGTATTTTCGCCTAGAGGTTCAATTTTCTGGCTAATTAAATCCTGAGCGAGACTTTCCAGATAGGTAGTAGTATCGTTATATTCCGTCAGGGGGTCGCAGTCGAGGTGGAGGTCAAGGGCGATCGAACGGGTTAAACCGGGGCGGTCGGGACTAGGAGAACGAGCGATCGATTGGATTAAATCAATTAACTGCTGACCCTGGGGACATTGACCGAAGATATGTAAACCGTCGCGGATTTGTGCTTCCTTGAGTTCACAGAGATAACCATCCACGAGGGTAAGAAATTGACCAAAGGAAGCGCTGATCGCAACGCGCTCGCTACGCGAGATCGTGCCTAGCTCTCGATCGAGATTAGTTTTCGCCACCAGATCACTAATCCGCTCGCGAATCAGAGCTAAACGAGAAGGATCAAGAGATTCTGCTTGATAATATTCATCGATGAGAGACTCTAACTTTTCCCAATCCCCATACAATTCCGCTCGCGTCATCGGGGGAGTGAGATGGTCGATGATAACAGCTTGGGAACGTCTTTTAGCGCTGGAACCTTCTCCGGGGTCATTGACAATAAACGGATAAAAATTCGGCAGCGACGAGAAAGCAATTTCGGGATAACAATGGGGAGAAAGAGCGAGACTTTTCCCGGGCAGCCATTCTAAATTGCCGTGTTTACCGAGATTAATTACAGCAGTGACTTGGAATTCCTGTCGTAACCAATGGTAAAAAGCGAGATAGCTGTGGGTAGGTTCGAGGTCGGGGGAATGATAATTAAGAGTCGGGTCGAGGTCGTAACCGCGAGAAGGTTGAATACCGATAAAGACATTACCTAACTGGATGCCGGGGATAGGAAAATCCCTGTCTGGATGTCCCCAACGGTCAAGCATAGCGCTTTGATTATCGGGGGGAAGGGAGGAGAAATAATCTAGATATGCTGACCGGGAGAGAGATTGATAGATAGGTTTTAATTCCCTTGTCTCCAGGTCATTAGTGATACCGGAAATAAGCAATCGCATTAATTCATCGCTATGGTCGGGTAGGTCGGTGAGGGTATAACCTTGGGTTTGTAATGCGCGAAGAATTTCCAGACCACTAGCGGGAGTATCTAAACCGACTCCGTTAGCGATACGACCATCCTTATTGGGATAGTTGGGGAAAATGAGAGCAATTTTTTTCTGGGAGTTGGGAAGGGAGGAGAGTTGACAATAGTTTGCGGTTAAATCAGCGACAAAATCAACCCGGTGGGGGAGGGGTTGATAGATAACTATTTCCGTTTCTAGTTTCGGATGTCGGGTGAGGACAGATTTAAAGGAAATAGCGCGGGTGATAATTTTGCCATCCATTTCCGGTAAAGCGATATTGATGGCCACATCCCGGGGGGAAAGACCTTGATAACCCTGTTGATAAGCTTCTAAACTGCTGCTGCTGAGGACAACTTGGAAGATGGGTTTATTGAGGGACTGCCAGAAGTGATGATTTTGTTTGTCTTCCGGTCGTTGGATAGAGAAGCTAGTGGTATCGAGAATTAGGTCTGGGGGATGGTGGGAAAAGAGGGTTAATAGTTCCTCTTGCACTTCAATTTCCCGGACAGAGGAGAGAAAGATAGGGACAGTTTCAATATTTCTTTGGGTGAAAGCGGTGATTAAAGCATCGATAGCTTTGGTATTACCCGCGAGATAATGGGAACGATAGAAAAGTATCCAAGTCCGTGCTTGGGGTTGGGATAGGGTTATCTGGGAATAGATTCCCAACCTAGGGACAACCCTAGGAGGAGAGGGAGGATAGTCGAGATGGAGACAGGTATGCGCGATAAATTTACAAGCATTAATCCAGTTATCTATCCCTGCTTCCGTGAAATAGCACCATAACTGATTAACAGTAGTCAGGGAAGCAGTGGAATGACTCATCAACTCTAAATCCGGTTTATCCTCTCCCGGGAGGACAAATAAAGTCGCACCAGTTTCCTCGACAATTTCCTTAACTACTTCCAATCCGTAGGACCAACTCCCCCGTCCTCCCAATAAGCGAAGAATAATCACTCTTGCTTGGGATAGTACCTTGTCCCCATAGTTATCGATACTGTATTGCTGCTGTAACTGCGATAAATTCAGGGCGCGAATTGCGGGAAAATTATCGGGTAGATGGTCGATAGCTGCCGCTAGAGTTTGAATATCGGTATCAGCCATGGTGAGGAGAACAATCGGGGCCGGATTTTGGTCGATAATAATCACCCCTTCGGTATCTGCTGTCCAACCACCCGCTTGGGGAGCAATTCGGTGCATAAGTTTTGAGAGTCAGGTTAAATAATGATTAGGTTTTGAGAATCAGGGTCTCGATCGAGGGATCATTCTTAGGTAGATAGAGATGATTATATCTGTCTGCGGCAATTTTCAAGAATAGGGATTAGGGAATAGTCGGGGATAGGGATTAAGAAAAATCTTCACTAAAACCCACACCCCAGTCCCCCATCACCTTACTGATGACTGGGGTGTGGGGTGTGGGGTGTGGGAAGTGGGAAGTGGGAAGTGGGGAAGTGGGGGAATTTCAACTAAAACCCTAAAACCCTAAAACCCTAACACCCCAAAAACCTAACACCCCAAAACCCCAAAACCCTATCACCCTATCTCCTGCCTCGCAGCCTCGGAGTCTCCTGCCTTCTGATAACTGATAACTGATAACTGATAACTGATAACTGACTACTGATAACTGACTACTGATAACTGATAACTGACTACTGATAACTGATAAATGAATGCTTCTCCCGCTTATGTTTGCTGTCAAGTGTTGTCATCTACTCACCTCGAACAAATTCGTTCTTGGTGGGGACAGTTGGCAATACAGGTGACAGCACCGAGGATTAGTCTAAGTGAAAGAGACATTCCCCCACAGACAGGAGAAATCTATCAACTCTTGCTTTCCACTGACCTACAAGCTTTATTGTTAGCCAGTCCCCAAGGGCATAATTTCCAGTACGAAGTCCGCATTAGTTTTGAAGCGAACACGATTAAAAATTTTCTGCAAGGACTGGCTGTCAAGTCTCTCCACAACCCAAAAATTCAGCAGGGTTATCAAATTTTAAATCTGCCTCTATCCATTAATGTCAGCAGTTTTCAAAATAAAATTTTAGTCAAAATTCTCTCGATAATTTCTTCTCCGTCTGCTGATAGAGATTGTTCCCGCATTTTCTCCGTTTGTCAACCGGTAGAAGCTGCCCTATCCCAACAAATCCAACAGGAAAGATTATTAAACCAAGTCATCACCCAAATGCGTCAGAGTCTGGAGTTACCGGTGATTCTGGAAACCGTAGTCAGGGAAGCGCGGGAGTTTCTGCAAGTGGACCGATTGTTAATTTATCAATTTTTCCCCAGTACCAGTGAGGTAAAGGGAAAAATAACTTCCGAGTCGCGCATTTCTGACCAGATAAATTCGGTGTTAAATTTAACCCCCGAAGACGATTGTTTTTCCTATATTCCCCAATACAAAGAAAAGTACCGTCAAGGATTAATTCTGGCCGTGGATGATGTGGATGCTAACTATTCTTCTTCCTTCTGTTTGTCCGAATTTTTGCGACAACACCAAGTGCAATCAAAATTAATCGCCCCGATTGTGGTACAAGAAGAATTGTGGGGTTTATTAATTGCCCATCAATGTCAAGAAAAACGCCAATGGTTGCCGCAAGAAAAGAAATTTTTAGGTCAGATTGGTGAACATCTCGCCATTGCTATCTATCAAGCGCAATTATATTCTCAAGTACAGGAACAAAAAGATATTTTTGAACGCCGGGTAATAGAAAGAACCCAAGAATTACAAGATACTTTAATGGCCGCAGAAGCCGCTAACCTCTGCAAAAGTGAATTTTTAAATAATATTAGTCATGAGTTATTAACTCCCCTAACTTGTATTATCGGTTTGTCCAGTACCCTGCAAAAATCCTCGGCAGCCAATAATTTTTTACCCCCCGACAAACAAAAACACTATCTAAAAGTTATTCAGGATAACGGCAATAAACTATTAGAATTAATCAATGACTTGCTTAATTTCTCGCAAGTTTCGGCGGGGAAAGCTGTTTTAGATATTAAACAATTTTCGCTAAAATATCTCTGTAATCATGTTTTAGAAATTATTAAAACAGAGGCAGAAACTAAAGAAATTAATCTGATTTTAGAAATGAGAATCACCGAAGAAGAGCATTATTTTTACGCCGATTATGATCGAGTTCAGCAGATACTTTTATACTTGTTAAAAAATGCCCTGAAATTTACCCCCGAACAAGGTGATATCACCCTGAGACTGTGGAAAGAAGGCAGTCAGGTCATTTTTCAGGTAGAGGACACGGGCATCGGCATTCCTGCTCAAAAAATACCGCTTCTGTTTGAAAAATTTACCCAATTGGATGGCTCCCGCAAACGTCGTTATGGTGGTGTGGGATTAGGATTGGCTTTAACTAAACAATTAGTGGAACTCCATCGCGGCACGATCGAGGTAGAATCTTGCTTAGATAAAGGTTCCATCTTTACCGTCCGTTTACCTCAACAAAAGCCACCCATATCCCAGCTTCAACCCTCGGAGAATAATCCCCATTTTAATCACCACCATCCCACTATAGTTTTGATTGAAAGTGACGAAGAAATCGCCAATCTTATTTGTGAGTTATTGATGGTGGCACATTATCAAGTTATTTGGTTAATCGATAGTGTCTCCGCTATCAAAAAAATTGAGATCGTGCAGCCCGGTATTATAATTGTCGATCGGAAAATGCCCGATATATATCATCTGTGTCATCTTTTAAAAAAATCTAGCCAAACTCAAGCCAGTAAAGTGCTAATCTTGAATGATACCCCTGAAATCAGCGTTAATTTTCTTGGTCGTCATGGCATTGACGACTATCTCCTCAAACCGATTCAACCCTCCCTATTGTTGGAAAAAATCCGCTATCTAACCGCTTTATAAGTGGGGTTTGCGGCAAAAAGTTTTTCGTGGGGGTAGGGTGTAGGGTGTGGGGTGTGGGGTGTAGGGTTTTACCCATTTTCATCTGGTCAATTTTTTCCTTTTTCCTCAGAAAATAGAGCTTGAAAACTAACTATCAAATAGCTAATTTTCAAGCTCTTAATTGTAGGAATCCTAGGCTAAATTAGGATTCACTCTCGATATAGATAAATAACAAACCCATAACCACAGCTGGCATTAACCAACAGACGATCGGGATTAAAATCCAAGGCAGATAAGAAGCTGCGTAGTCACCAGTCATGTCAAATGCTCCTAGTAAAAAAATAAGGAAATGATAATCAGGTAGAAAAAGGGTTAATTATTGATTAAAAACCCCACGCATGATGCCATCAACGACACCAAGATTTTCTAGGAGGAAATAGGCCACAAAAGCGCCACCCATGCCACCAATAAAGAAACCGGCGGCGAATTGACTCCAACCTTCCGCCGATTTCAGCGGATCACCACTAGCGGCCTTACCTTGGAAAGAGACAAGACCATAACTAGCTAAACAACCCGTAGCCAAAAGAACCATGGCTAAAGCGGGGATTAAGCCGCCGATATTGGCATATTCGGAGTCTCTCAAGGGGCCCAGGACAACCCAGGGACCACCGAGGAAATAACCGTGGGCCATACCCACTTCTAGACCGCGCAGAATCGGAGCTAGACCGGGACGATAGGCAGGTAAGTTACCAATAAAAGCTTTGGTAAAACCAGAAGCGGAAATGGGGGTAGCTAGATGACCAATGAACGGATCATCATTGTAGGGTGTCACCACCTGTTTGTATCCAGTTTCAGCCATTGTGTTTGAGTTCTCCTTTTTCCGATCAACGGGAAAATTGATCATAAAACTTTAAGATTACACTTTAGGCCTAAGAATTACTTCAAGCAACCCCATCGATCGAGTTTTCAAGGGTTGACGGCTGAAACTCTCACAATTCGTTACATTTCTCTCAGGAGAAGGGGGTTGGGGGTTGGGGGTTGGGGGGAGCTTTTTTCAGTGATCAGTAAACAGTAAACAGTAATCAGTGAACTGAAAACTCACACCTGATCCCATTTTTCTTTAGGTGTGACATAGATAGTGTACTGGGCAAGAGGCAAGAGGCAAGAGGCAAGAGGCAAGAGAGTGCATGAGTACCTTTTTTAACTAGCCATCTCTGCCGCTAGTTTAGAAAATTGCTATCACATCTGCTCACTGATAACTGCTCACTGATAACTGCTCACTGCTCACTGATCACTGCTCACTGATCACTGGTTAAGGGATAATCAACACTGGACAGGGGGCAAGGTTAATAACTTTGGTGGTGACGCTTTCGGACACACCTTCGCTGGTTAATCCTAAACCGCGACAACCCATAACGATCAGGTCGGCATTAACTTCATCGGCCACATCACAGATGACAAAAGAAGGTATTCCCTCCCTTTCAATCATTTCCGCATTGATGCCAGCTTGGGCGAAAATCGATCGCGCCGATTGTAACAATCTATCCACCGCTTCGATCGAACTCATCTTATCGTCGGCGGCAATTTCTCCGCTGGGTGTCGTTTCCACTACCGACAACAGGACCAAACGACTGTCAAAGATTTTGACTAATTCGATCACACTACTGGTCGCGTCACGACTTTCGCGGCTGTGGTCGATGGGAAATAAAATCGTCTCAAACATAATTAGCAAGTCTCTCCAATCAAATTTTTCTGGGAAAATCAGTCTTAGAACTGCAAAACTGATCCCCAAATCTGAAATAATCTTTGTCAAAGTAATTGCCGCAAGTAGCGATACCCTGATTTAATCTTTATTGTACGGTAAGCAATCTAGGAGGTTATGGGCTGTGCCAAAAAAAACAGTAGCGAATTTAACAGAAGCCGATTTAGCGGGCAAACGGGTCTTAGTCCGGGTCGATTTTAACGTTCCCATGGACAAGGCCACCGGGAAAATCAGCGATGATACCCGCATTCGGGCGGCCTTGCCAACCATTGAGGATTTAATCAAAAAAGGGGCTAAGGTTATTTTATGCAGCCACATGGGTCGTCCCGACGGTGAGGTTCAAGAAAATTTGCGTCTGACCCCTGTAGCTAAACGTCTCTCGGAATTACTGGGCCAAGAAGTAATCATGTGTCCCGATTGTATTGGTGAGGGAGTTACGGCAGCGATTGGCCAAATGTCTAACGGTCAAGTGGCCCTTTTAGAAAATCTGCGTTTCCACGGTGAAGAGGAGGCAAATAATCCCGATTTTGCCAAAAAATTAGCCGCTAACGCCGATTTATACGTTAATGATGCTTTTGGTACCGCCCACCGCGCCCACGCTTCTACGGAAGGCGTTACCCACTATCTCAGCCCCTCGGTGGCGGGTTATTTAATTGAAAAAGAATTAAACTACCTACAGTCCGCTATTGAAACTCCCCAACGTCCCCTAGCGGCGATTATCGGCGGTTCTAAGGTTTCTAGTAAAATTGGCGTGATCGAAACTTTATTAGAAAAGTGCGATAAACTGCTCATCGGTGGCGGTATGATCTTTACTTTCTACAAGGCCCGCGGTTTAAGTGTTGGTGGGTCTTTGGTGGAAGAAGACAAACTGGAATTAGCTAAATCCCTGGAAGCGAAAGCTAAAGAAAAAGGGGTGGAATTCCTCCTTCCTACTGATGTGGTGTTAGCGGATAAATTCGATAAAGAGGCCAATTCCAAAATCGTCAAGGTCGAAAATATTCCCGATGGTTGGATGGGATTGGATATTGGACCTGAATCAGTTAAAGTTTTCCAAAAAGCTTTATCTAACTGTAAATCTGTCCTCTGGAATGGCCCCATGGGGGTGTTCGAGTTTGCTAAATTCGCAGCGGGTACAGATGCGATCGCTCACACTTTAGCCGATTTAACCGCTACTGGTACAACTACCATTATCGGTGGTGGTGACTCGGTAGCGGCGGTGGAAAAAGTGGGAGTGGCGGAAAAAATGAGCCATATTTCCACCGGTGGTGGCGCTAGTTTGGAATTACTCGAAGGTAAGGTTTTACCCGGTATTGCCGCCCTCGATGAGGCCTAATTATCGCTAATATCTAAGGTTTAAAAAAGGTGGGTGCTAGCCCACCTTTTTTATGAATTATCAATTAGGAATTATGAATTATAAATTATAATACTAAATCTGGTTATTAAAAACTGATTATCTATAGTCCCTATTGCCTATTGCCTGTCCTGATGTGTAGCCTATACTCAACGGATTTAGTATCATTAGGATACTTCAATCGCATTGACACTCCCCGCTCTAAAGAGACGGGGATTCTTGGTTCACAGAGATTACTTGCTTAGACAGAATTGCTTCTGAAAAAGTAGAGGTATTCTCTCCCCAAGCGTTTATTGGGTCGAGCCCAAAGGTTCCGGTATGCCCTACCGTACTTAGTCCCCTTTTAAGGATGTTGATTGCGTCGTTTTCATCCCGCTCCAAAACACATCCACACTTGCACTGATGGGTTCTAGTCGATAAAGATTTTTTGACAGTTTCACCACAGTTTGAACAGTTTTGGCTTGTATAGTTCGGTGCGACAGCAATCGTTATCTTGCCGAATTTAACCCCAAAATACTCTATCCATTCCCGAAACTGATACCAGGCCGCATCATTTATCGATTTAGCTAG
>NZ_JADBSA010000173.1:0-5916 GCF_020246945.1 Microcystis sp. M113S1
ATAGGGCATATCGGAAGTTGGTCATCAGACCTAAACGCTTGGGGAGATTTAAGCTCTATTTTGGTTGGTAGCAATACCTGTCAAGACAACTTGAGTCAGTGAACCAAGAATCCCTCGCATGAGCGCGACGGGAGTGTCAATAATCTCTGATCACTAGGGGCGATTGCAGGGTAATATTTAAATCTCGATCAGGGTTAACAGAGTATAACTGCACGGAACTACCACCGACAATTCCCGCCGCCGGTAAACCCCATCCTGCAAGGGTTCCCACGGCTGCCCCAGCTAAGACATCGAGAACTTCAATCTTGCGATCGCCCGTGAGAGCAGCGATCGCTGTGGCTGCCCCCGCACCAGCGACGGTTCCCCCTAAGATATCTTGAGTTTTTGCCCCTTTACGCACCGTTTCAGTGGTAGTAATTAATCGCGAACTAGCATTGAGGGGAATAGTGCGATTACCCCCATCGAGGCCAATTTCATCGGCAATAAACCGCACACCTCGGCCGGCCGCTTCTAGAGTACCCTTGACTTCACTTCCCGCTGCAATCACCACACTCCCATTCCGGTTACGAATATCTCTGGCTACGGTTAAAGTCAGAGGAATAACATCGCTTTTAGAAACTAAAATTTTATCGGCTTTCTCGTAATTCAGGGGAATAACTGTTCCCGCCGGAATCGAGATTTGTTGAGCGATGAGACTTTGCCGATTAATATTACTTTGAGCGAGGACGGGAAAAGTACCGGACATGGAACCCATGAGCAGGGTAATCAGTAAAGGTGTACTAACTCTAGTAACAGGATTGATAGACATAGCGGTTATCCTCTCAAAAAACAACAGTGAACTTTCTCTGTTTCTAGATTATTTTTTTCTGTCTGTCATGTCAGTCCCCTCCACAGGGAATTTTTTCCCTCTCTATAGGGAAAAAAGTAGAATGGCAGAATTTCTGTACTTTGTCTATCCACCGCAAAAGAGAGCCGAAAAGCCTAGAATAGTAAAAAAGAATCGTAAAAAACCTCGGATTGCCATCGTCTATGGAACTCGCTACCGGAAACATCCTTAGTCATCGCTACCAAATTATCCGTCAATTGGGGAAAGGGGGATTCGGACAGACTTTCTTGGCCTGCGATCGCCAGTTACCCAATCAAAATCGCTGTGTGATCAAACAATTTAAACCCCAGTGCCAGGATGCCGAAACTATAGCCATCGCTAGACGACTATTTGAAACCGAGGCGAAAATCCTGCAAGAATTGGGCATTCATCGCCAGATTCCCCGTTTATTTGCTTATTTTGAGGAAAATGGGCAATTTTTCCTCGTGCAAGAATACATTGAAGGGGAAGATTTAGCCAGAGAAATTACTGCCGGTGTCTATAGGCAAGATGAAGGGAAAGTGGTGGCTTTATTAACAGAAATTCTCTCAATTCTCGAATTTGTCCATCACAAACAGGTGATCCATCGCGATGTTAATCCCTTCAATCTTATTCGTCGCAGCCAAGATCATCAATTGGTTTTAATTGATTTTGGTGCTGTCAAAGAAATTAGCACTCAAGTGGTTAAAGAAGGTAAAACCGTTTCTACCGTCGCTATTGGTACCCCTGGTTATTTCCCCAGTGAACAGGCCCAGGGTTATCCGCGTTTTAGTAGCGATATTTATGCCACTGGTATTATTGGATTACAAGCTTTAACCGGTAAAGATCCCGAAGATATTCCACTGGATGCTCGCACGGGGGAAATTCTCTGGCAACATTTGGCCATGACTAGCGCCGAGTTTAGTTATGTTATCGAGCGCATGATCCGCTATGATTTTCGTCAGCGTTATACCAGTGTCAGTGAAGCATTAATCGATCTGAGAAAATTAGGGAAAATTTATCATCTCGCTCCGAAAACTACCTATGGTGTGAAACCTCAAGGTCAGGTGGCTCGTCAAGGGAAATCTTGGCCAACAAAAATCTTGTTTGTCTCTGGGGTAATTGGCTTAATAGCAGGTGCTTATCTGGGTTTTGACTATTGGAAAAATTCTCGTAATTCTCTTGATTACTATCAACAAGGTCAGACTTTTTATCAACTCAAACGCTATACTGATGCCCTTAATTCCTATGGTCAAGCCTTAAAAATTAATCCCGATTATCTGGGGGCATTGCAAGGAAAAGCTGATACTTTATTAGCTTTAAAAAGATACTCGGAAGCTTTAAATACCTACGAAAAAGCTATTCAAATTAACCCAGATTCCGCTTGGCAAGCTTGGCTCGGTCGCGGGCAAGCTTTAGATAAATTAGGCAAAAATCAGGAGGCTTTGGAAAGTTTTGATCGGGTCTTATCTTTTAATTCTGCCGCTAGTCAAGCTTGGCAAGGTAAAGCCAATATCTATTTAGAACTGCAACAATATTCCGCCGCCCAAAAAGCTCTTGACAAATTGTTAACTTTTCAGCAAAATGATGCCAAAGCATGGTATAAAAAAGGCTGGTCATTACAAAATCTTGAGGATTATGAAGGGGCAGTTAAAGCCTACGATCAGGCTCTAGCGATCGAATCGGATAATGCCTTAATTTGGTATCAAAAAGGTAATAGTTTGTATCAATTAAATAAAATTAATGATGCTTTAGAAAGTTATAGCAAAGCTGGACAATTTAATCCCCAATTTTCCCAAGCTCACTATAGTCAAGGGATTATTCTGCAAAAATTAGGTCGCAATTCAGAAGCTTTGGAGGCATTTACTCAAGCAACTAAAGCCAATTCTAATTATTATCAAGCTTGGTTAAATCAAGGGGCATTATTTCATCAAATGGAAAGATTTCAAGAAGCGATCGCATCCTACGAAAAAGCTCGCCGCATTTCTTCCCAAAAAGCCGAAGTTTTTATCGGTATCGGTAACGCTTGCTATCGTTTAGGTGACAATTCCCAAGCTATAACTGCCTATCAACAGGCGATTCAAAGACAAAAAGATAACCCCGAAACCTGGAAAAGTTTAGGCAATAGTTGGTTTAAACTCGGTCAATACGAGCGAGCGATTCAAGCTTATCAAGAATCACTTCGTTATCGTTCCAATGACCGAGAAGTGCAAACACAAAAACAACTGGCAGAAACTCGCTGGCAAGAACTTCAGCAATCTCCCCAAAATCAAAGCAAAGAGGAACAGGTTCCCTAACTTCCGCTCTTTTTACCGGTATTTCTCGGCAATAATTCCCGTCCTTGATAAAACTGTTTTTTCAGTTCTCCCAAGCGCCAATAAGCTCCCACCATAATTACAGTTAATGCTGTCAGCACTGTCACGGGAAGGAGGGCCGATTGACCGAAAATTAGGGCTAAAAGTGGTAGAGATAGACCAAGAATAATAGCGATCGCTAATGTTAACCCCCGCAGACGATTAATATTTTTTAAAGCCCCTTGACAAACAGCACAATTTTTGGTATGGGACTGATAGCGTTCGAGGAGAATCTCTTTTGATTGTAGGGGGGGAAAAGGTTGACCAGCGAAAGGATCAGCTTGGTATTGATTAACCCAGTTGCGATACTCAAACACTAATAAATCCGCTTTGGTGGGGAGATAACAAGCTTGACTAAAATTCCGACTATCCCCCTGAGCTTGCAGATAACGCTCTTGATAGTAGAGAAAAATCTGATCATCTTCAAGAATAGCGTTTTGATTGATGTGGGAATACCAAGTGGGGGTAAGCTTAATGAAGAATTTCGGCAACTTAGAGTTAAATTTAAAGGGAAAACGAGCAAAGAGACGACATTCTCCCTGACGGATTGGAGTTGCATAGACCGCGGTTAAAGTCCGTCCGAACTTTTCCGAGGTGAGATCGTGGTAAATTAATCCGGGGGCGATAAAATTGCTGTATTGTTGACCTAATTTACCTTTACGCGGTCCTTCGGGCCAAATTCCCTTAAATCCCTGACGATTGGACTCGATAATTTCTAACTCCATAGGAGCGGCATTGGCCCGATTACCGATGGTGAGATGATGGGTATAGGGAACATGACTAGAATCGATAATATTTTCGATTAAAGTGACGGCCGAGTAGGGTAGATCTCGAAAGGTATCCAAACAAATCCAAGCATCGGCATCCTCCTCCATGGGTTCAATAATCGGAATCTCAGTCAGGGGAGCATTTTCGGGATTACCCGCATAAACGAATAATAATCCCTGACGGATAGCCGTGGGAAAAGACCGCACACAAGCGCGTCGAGAGGTGTTAGCTTGACTGTTTTCCGGTTGTTGGGGAATAAATTCACAGTTTCCCCCTCCGGAAAAAGACCAACCGTGATAGGGACATTCTAGATGTCCGCTTTCGTTAAGACGACCTTCTGAGAGAGGAGCCAAGCGATGGGGACATTTATCCTCGAAAACTCGCCATTCTTGCTGATTTTTGTCCCACCAAATCACTAAATCCTGTTCTAGTAGGGTAAAGCGTTGGGGCTGCTTTTTGTCTAAATCTTTGACGTAGTAGATAGGATACCAAACTTGACGACAATCAAAGCGATCGATATCTGTTCCCCCGATGGGATAGGTAGCAGTGCTGCTCAACATAAATTTTAAAATAAGTTAACATTTCTCCTCCAAAATCTAACAAATTTTATCGACAAAAGGGGACAGATGCCGGTATCTGCTGGGGAAACAACCACCAGCGCTATATTTTGGGATGATAATTAAAGGGTAGTTTCCCATCGATAAAGCGAGAATGGGAGAAGGATCAAGACGAAACTAAGGGGAGTTTACCAGAATGTCAGGAGAAACCGTCACTTATTCCCTAGAAACTATTCTGACCAGGAGCGAGGGAAAAAATAGACAATCTACAAAGGGACGTTAATCAAAAATTTGACAAGATTGATGATCGCTTTGACAGAATCGATGAACGATTAAATAAAGTAGAGATAGGATTAGCTACTTTGACCGAGAAAGTTGGAGGGGTGGATAAACGACTCGAAAAGGTGGAAAATGAACAAGCTACCATGATTAAAGCTATTTCCGACCTACAGGGATTCCGAGGTCTAATTCTGCCGATCAACGTCGGTGCGCTCAGTGCTACTATTGGTGCGGTGATTACCGTACCGGCAAAAATGTTGTTGATCGGCAATAGTCCCTGATCGAGATAAGATTAATTCTCGTGGTGATAGGGAGGACATTTGTGAATAAACTAAGCATTCTGGTTCTGCACGGGCCGAATTTAAACCTATTGGGGAAAAGAGAGCCGAATCTCTACGGTAACGTCAATTTAGAGGCGATTAACCGGTTTTTAAACGAAGAAGCTACCCGTTTAGGGGTGAATTTAACCGCACACCAGTCTAATCAGGAAGGGCAATTAGTGGACTGGATTCAGCAAGCATGGGGTCAGCATGACGGTATTTTGATTAATGCGGGAGCTTATACTCATACCAGTATCGCCATCCGCGACGCACTATTAGGCACAAAAATGGCCTGTGTGGAAGTACACTTAAGCAATATTTACAAACGCGAGTCTTTTCGTCATCATTCCTACATTGCCGATATAGCCATCGGACAGATTAGCGGTTTTGGGTCCGAAAGTTATCGTCTAGGATTATGGGCATTAGTCGATTATTTGCAAAAGAATAGAGAAGGCTAATTAGGGTCTGCTGAATAAATCTAAAAACCTTGTTGGGTAAGACTTTTAGACCTTTTGTCAATCAAAAAGTACTGGATATGGCAGTGATCGGGGGGAAATTTAGGCACTTTTTCCCTGAAAATTAGGTAATTGGCCACCTGAAAACTGTTCAAACCCCACACCCTGCCACCACCGAAAAACTTTTTGCCGCAAACCCTAATTAGGGTTTGCTGAATAAATCTAAAAACCTTATCCAACAAGGTTTTTAGACTTTTTTTCCCTCAAAAAGTGCCGACCCTTGGAGTGATTGGGGGGAAAATTCAGGGACTTTTTCCCTGAAAATTAGGTAATTGACCA
>NZ_JADBSA010000174.1:0-2685 GCF_020246945.1 Microcystis sp. M113S1
ACTTTAAACTCTAAGACAAACATTTTACGCAGGGGGTACTTAGATAAAATCAGTATAGCACAATAAAAGTTAAGTTAACAAGCTATAGTTTAAAAAGCCGTCCTAAAAGGACGGGGCTTTAACCCAAAATTTCGGTAAGCGATTTTCCGGTACATCATCTACCCCCAAGATGCGATCGCTTAAGGGCATTTTTAATTTTAACTGGCAACAATACCAAATCCGTTTTAATAGTGTGGTTAACTGCCAAGTTATGGATTGTTTCTCCCTGCTCCGACGATCCTCAGTCCCCAATCCCCAGCCTGCCTGCAACTAAAGTAGGGAAAGAGCTATGCTCCCCCCCTTTTTTGATAATTTATTCAAGACGATTGTAGATGCACAGCAATCGAGGCTGAAATTACATTAAGCCTAATTGAGCAAGGATGCCTTTGTGGGTTAAGTATTCCGTAGCTACGCCAATAACGAAACCGAGCATGGCTAAACGACCATTCCAGTTTTCAGCGAAAGCGGTGAAGCCGAGTTTGTTTTCTTGCTTATCCATGGTGAATTGCCTTCCTATAATAAAATTGTGTTTGATTCAAGTGCTTGATATTAAATGTAACATAACTTCCCAAACTATGCAACATTTATTTACATAAATTTTATTAATGTTGACCATAAACTTTTATGGGGGCAGGGTCAAGGGTGGGCAATGGCGGCCGAAAATCAAGCCTGATCTTAGTTCTAGGGCTAAATAACGGTTTTCCCATCCCTGACCGAAAAAGATTACAATCAAGCGAAAGGTCAAGAATCGATCGCCATCGAGCGAGGAGTGAATATGCGCGCCTTACTGATTTATCCCGTTTTTCCGCCGACTTTCTGGTCTTATAACAAAATTCTGGAATTAGTCGATCGCAAAGTCTTACTTCCTCCCCTTGGTATGGTGACGGTGGCGGCGATTTTACCGCAGGAATGGGAATTTAAACTGGTCGATCGCAATATTCGGGCGGTGACAGAAGCAGAATGGGACTGGGCCGAAATAGTCATTCTTTCCGGCATGATTGTCCAACGTCAAGATTTAATCGAGCAAATTCACGAAGCCAAGCAACGGGGTAAACTGGTGGCCGTGGGTGGTCCCTATCCCACTTCTATCCCCCACGAAGTGGCCGAGGCCGATTTTCTGATTCTCGATGAGGGAGAAATCACCATCCCGATGTTTGTGGAAGCATTGGCAAAAGGAGAAACCAAAGGTGTTTTCCGCACCACAGAAAAACCAGATGTGACAATTACCCCGATCCCACGCTACGATCTGCTCGATTTTGAAGCTTATGATTCCATGTCGGTACAATTCTCGCGGGGATGTCCCTTCCAGTGCGAATTTTGCGATATTATCGTTCTCTACGGTCGTAAACCCCGCACCAAAACCCCTGCACAATTATTAAAAGAATTAGATTATCTCTACGAGTTAGGTTGGCGCCGGGGCGTGTTCATGGTGGATGATAATTTTATTGGCAACAAGCGCAACGTTAAATTACTCCTCAAAGAATTAAAGGTTTGGCAAGAAGAACACCAGTATCCTTTCCGGTTTAACACGGAAGCATCGGTGGATTTGGCCGCCGATCTCGAATTAATGGAAATGATGGTTGATTGTTATTTTGATGCGGTCTTTTTAGGCATTGAAACCCCCGACGAAGAAAGTTTACAATTAACCAAAAAATTCCAAAATACCCGTAGTTCGTTAACCGAGACGGTAGAAAAGATTATTAAAGCTGGATTGCGCCCTATGGCGGGATTTATCATCGGTTTTGATGGCGAGAAAAAAGGTGCGGCCGATCGCATTATTAATTTTGTCGAAGAAGCGGCCATTCCCACGGCTCTATTCGGAATGTTACAAGCTTTACCCAATACCGCCCTATGGACTCGCTTGGAAAAAGAAGGACGACTACGATTAACGGGGAAACAGGACATTAACCAAAGTACCCTAATGAATTTCGTTCCCACCCGGCCGATCGAAGATATTGCCACAGAATATATTGAAGCCTTCTGGAAATTGTACGATCCGGAGGTATTTCTCGATCGCACCTATCGCTGTTTCCTGAAATTAGGGGCACCTAAAGCTAAACCTGCCTTTAAACTGCCTCGCCGGGCTGATATCTATGCCCTAGCGGTAATTATCTGGCGACAGGGCTTTAAACGTTCCACTCGCTGGAAATTCTGGCAGAATTTATTCGGTATTTTGCGCCATAATCCCGCCAATGCCGAACACTATATCACTGTCTGCGCCCACAACGAGCATTTCCTGGAATACCGTCAGATTGTCCGGGATGAAATTATGGCACAATTAGCCGAATTTCAACGCCAAGAGGCATTAACAGCAGAAAAAACAGCCATAGCGGCCTAATTATTCCGAGGATGGGTTTATTTACCCATCCTTAATATTTTCTGTCCTGATGGTGGACGATCGATAAATCAATCAGTAGTCGTGCAAAATTAATTTCTTGGTTAGGATAGGCACTCATGCAAAAGGCAAGAGGCACTCATGCAAAAGGCAAAAGCTTTATCGAAATGTGTAATTAGGGTCTGCTGAATAAATCTAAAAACCTTGTTGGGTAAGACTTTTAGACTTTTTGTCAATCAAAAAGTACCAGGCATGGGAGTGATCAGGGGGAAAATTCAGGTACTTTTTCCCTGAAAATTAGGTAGTTGACC
>NZ_JADBSA010000175.1:0-27721 GCF_020246945.1 Microcystis sp. M113S1
ATCTTGCGATACATTGGTACTAAGGAGAGAAGATGCAAGGGTTTTGAGTAATTTTAGCAGATTCAGGGGCACCTGAGCGACTCTCAATCTAGCTAAAAGCCTTTTCCTGTAAGGTTTTTAGATTTATTCAGCAAACCCTAAATAGGTTAGGGAAGTGACTTTCAGTTAATGATGCTAAAAATGAACAATAATCTAAAATCAAGCCGATAATGACTAAATGCAACCGACGGAAGCCCAACTTAGACAACTCTATCAGCTAATTTCAATAAAGTCCGAAAACTATGCACGGGTAGTTTCTTTATGGGAGGGGAGGTCGGCGATGACCTTCTCGACCCCTAATGATTTAGTATCAGTCAACGATTTTTAAAAGCTTCGATCGCCGCCGGCAAAGTATAGTAAATTCTCTCTTGGCTAATTTTATCTAACAAGCGGGAACGTTGCAATTCTAAGTACAGATCGTGTTTAACCCTTGCTAGGGCGAAAACTATACCCTGTCTTGATAATTCCGCCGCTAATTCCTCGATAATCTCCACGGCTGTACTATCCAATTCCCCGAGTGCCTCTGTATTCAAGACAAACCAATCTACCGGTTTTGTCTCCCGGGCAATGGCACTGAGAGCGCGACGTTTAAAGTCGGCCGCATTAGCAAAAAATAAGGGGGCATCGTAACGATAGATAACCAACCCCGGTATTGTTTGCGCTTCCGGCCAATCCTGGAGTGCGTGTAAACCCATCACCCCCGGGACTGTACCCAAGACCGCATCATCGGGCCGGGTAATGCGGGCCAATAAATCGATAACCGAGAGACCAATGGCGATGGCAACCCCGCTTAAAATCCCCGTGGTTAGCACCCCCACCATGGTCAGGACAGCGAGATTAAACTCACTATTGCGAAAGCGTTTGAGTCGTTTAGCGCCGGCAATATCCAGCAGTTTACAGGCCGCATAAATCACCAGCGCACCCAAGGCGGCCTTGGGAAAGAGTACCAGTAGCGGACCGAGCAGGAAAATGACCGCCACCACCACCACTGCCACCACTAGGGAATAAAGCTGACTTTTACTGCCCACCGAATCGCCCACCGCGGTGCGACTGGCGCTGCTGCTGATGGGAAATCCCTGACAAAAACCCGCCGCCAGATTCCCCAGTCCCAGGGCTAAAAATTCTTGATTGGCATCGATTTCTTGGTTATGGCGTGCGGCGAAGGCTCTAGCGGTCAAGACGTTATCGGAATAGCCGACGAGGGCAATGCCGACGGCTGCGGTTACTAGAGGTAGTAATTGGGAAAAATCTAGGGTTGGTAAGCCAAAATTGGGCAAAGTATTACTAATTTTCCCCACTACTGCCACCCCCTCTTGATCGAGATGGAGGGTGGCGACGGCGAGGGTTCCCAGTAAAACCGCCAGCAAGGGACCCGGTGCTTTGGGAAAATATTTTTGGATGAAAAATAGAAATAGGAGCAGAAATAGAGCGAGGCTAAGGGTTGGCCAGTGCCATTGGTTTATTCCCCGAAAAAAAGCTAAAATTTCTTTAAAAACCGTATTTTCACGGATTGACAAACCACTAATTTTACCCAGTTGTCCCGCAATCATGATCACCGCCACTCCCGCCATATAACCGATCAGGATCGGTTTGGAGAGTAAATTAGCTAAAAATCCCAAGCGGGCGACATAACCAACTAAACAGATTAAACCGACCATTAGGGCTAAAAAAGCCGCTAAACTGCCGTAATTTTCTCCTTGAAGGCTTACCATAGGTGCGATCGCTGCCGCCGTCATCACTGCCGTGGTCGATTCTGGTCCGAGGGATAGTTGCGATGAGGAGCCGAAAAGGGCGTAAACTAGGGCGGCCGGCACGAGAGTCCACAATC
Source organism: Microcystis sp. M113S1 (assembly GCF_020246945.1). Taxonomy (NCBI): domain Bacteria; kingdom Bacillati; phylum Cyanobacteriota; class Cyanophyceae; order Chroococcales; family Microcystaceae; genus Microcystis; species Microcystis sp. M113S1. Next base: position 1,868 of record NZ_JADBSA010000175.1, read on the forward strand.
CCACCACCGGCTCGACCCCGGCCAGGTCGCCGTAGGCCATACACTGGGGAATAGCGTAGGCTGCCACGGTGACACCGGCGAGTATATCTCGGCCTAGCCACTGCCATTGATAGGAGCGCAGGTTTTTTAGCCCCGGTAAATCAGGAAAATCGACTCGTCGGGAGTTTTTACTCATAGTTTTTCTCTTAACGGCGATTTAACCTAATTCTAACGAAAGATTTAGCTAGTGAAAAGCCTTGAGGCTGAGATATTTTCTGTCAGCAGGATATTTATACCATTTTAACCGCAATTTTGAGTTAAATTGGCTAAATATACTCGGAAATATCTTCTTGACAATCATCGGCTAAGTATGATAGAGCCCGGAAGCGTAAACCGACTAATTGCTCGTAGAGAGGATTTAACTTGCACAGGGGCGGAATATGGACTAATTTATGGCCAAACAGCACGATATCGCGTTCAAAAGGACATTGAGGCGGCACCATTTTGCAGATAAACCGGGCCAAGCGCGGATCGTGCATTTCTACCCCATCTAACCAATCTTTGAGGGGATGAAGCAGATCTGGGTGGGGATGTTCGGCACTGATAAACTCGGATTTCTGCGCTTCCGTGGTAATTTCGGGAATTTCACAGATAGTATGTTCTAAAGCTGACAAGGCCTCGATTTCTAACCCGAAAGCATCCCGATAACTATGCAGTAATTGCGCTTCTGCGGGGGAATAAATGCCATCGGCGATCGCCACCATAACCGCCGTGCGGAGGAAGTTTTCTGATATTCTGGGGTCATGACCGAAACTTGCGGCCAATTCTTCGGGACTAATCGATTGATAGAGAACGTGGTCGTCATCTAATTCTAATTCGTGAGCGAAACGGGCGATCGATTCCTGTTCGCTGGCGCTATAATCGCCATCACACCAGGCAATTGTCAGTAATCCCCGTAACCAGTCCCTAACTTGTTCGTTAGTGTAGCGGTATTGAACAGAGCTAACCATAGGTATTGCTAAAACTGATTTCTAGTTTTTCAATTCAATTCTACCGAGTGCTCCCGGATTCTAGTGGCTCCTGTTCATATCATTTAACCATTGCAACTATCCCCATGGTCAGCTAGGAAGTTTTCGTTTTTCAACTGGCATAATTGGGCAATTTTCGCCCCTAGGAGCAGGGGTAAGGGTTGGTGCTGCTTGTCCCTTCCCCAACCGCGTCAGTCCTGCTGAAAAGGCGGATTCCTGGGATTAACGTCCAATACCGAGGTAACGGAAACCAGCTGCTGTCACCACCGCAGGATCGAGGAAATTGCGACCATCAATTAAAACGGGTTCGCGCATGGTTTTAACCATTTTGCCGTAGTCGAGACGGAGGAATTCTTGCCATTCCGTCACCACCACCAAAGCGTCACAACCATCGGCTAATCTTTCTGGATCCGATTCGATAATCACACCGCTTAGACCGTGACTTAAACCACTTTGGGAAACGATCGGATCATAAGCTTTTACCTTAGCACCTAAACGATTTAACTGTTCGATCATGGTTAAAGCCGGAGCATCGCGCATATCATCGGTATCGGGTTTAAAAGTTAATCCCAACAAACCGACGGTTTTACCCTTGAGGATTTTTAATTCCTGTTGCAGTTTTTCGATCGCAATTGTCCGTTGACGTTTGTTAACATTGATAGCGGCGTTGAGTAATTCCGTTTCGTAACCGTAGTCTTCTGCGGTATGCACCAAAGCTGACACATCTTTGGGGAAACAGGAACCCCCCCAACCGATTCCGGCCGAGAGGAATTTGCTGCCGATACGGGAATCTAAACCGATACCTTTAGCCACTTGGGTGACATCGGCTCCCACGCGATCGCAGATATTAGCTACTTCGTTAATAAAGCTAATTTTGGTCGCTAGGAAGGCATTAGCGGCGTATTTAATCATTTCCGCCGAACTGAGATCCGTAACCACCACGGGAACGGGAGGCAAGGAGGGATCGTCAGCGAATTGGCGTTCAACCAAAGGCGCGTACAATTCCTTCATCATTTCAATGGCTTTCGGGTTATTACTGCCTAAAACAATGCGATCGGGGTTAAAAGTATCATAAACTGCCGAACCTTCCCGTAAAAATTCGGGATTGCTGACCACATCAAATTCCGCTTCGATGCGTTCTAGTGTACTAATACCGCCAACCGCAGCCACGAGATTTTTTTGTCTCTCGGCCACTCCATCGAGGACGATCATCCGTACCCAATCCCCAGAACCGATGGGAACGGTCGATTTATTGACGATTACTTTATAACCACCGTTGAGATGGGCCCCAATACCCCGGGCCACCGCTTCCACATAACGAGTGTCACTTTCCCCCGTGGGTAGTGCAGGTGTACCAACAGCGATAAAGAGGATTTCACCGTGTTTAACTCCCGCTTCTAGATCCGTGGAAAATTCCAGATTGCCGGAGGCTGCCGAAGACTGCATTAATTCCGATAAACCCGGTTCATAGATGGGGGATTGTCCCGATTTCATCAATTTGACTTTTTCTTCATTGTTGTCAATACAGATGACATGATGGCCGATATGTGCTAGGCACACCCCGGTGACTAAACCCACATAACCCGTTCCGATAACGCAAACACGCATGATAATTACTCCAGTGACAATTAAGTTAAATTTATTGATTAGGGATTAGCTTAGACGAGAACGGAAATCCTCGATCGTCATTTTTAAACCCTGACTTAGAGGAATAGTTGGACTCCAATCCAGATAGGTTTTAGCACGAGTGATATCCGGTTGTCGTTGCTTGGGATCATCTTCCGGCAGTGGTTGATAGACCAATTCGGCCTCGGGATTAATCATGCCTTGGATCACTTGTGCTAATTCCAGAATTGTGTATTCGTCGGGATTGCCTAGATTAACCGGTCCGATAAAATCCCCATTCATCAAACGCATTAACCCTTCCACCAGGTCAGAAACATAGCAAAAACTGCGGGTTTGGGAACCTTGACCATAAACCGTCAGAGGTTCACCGCGCAAAGCTTGCACCACGAAATTACTCACCACTCGACCATCGTTTTCCAGCATTCGCGGGCCGTAGGTGTTGAAAATCCGGGCCACCCGGATATCGACTTTATGCTCCCGATAATACTCAAAAGCCAGGGTTTCCGCTACCCGTTTACCCTCGTCATAACAGGAACGCGGTCCGATGCAGTTGACATTGCCTCGATATTCTTCCGTTTGCGGATGCACATCGGGATCGCCATAGACTTCCGAGGTAGAAGCGAGCAAAAATCGCGCTTTTACCCTTTTAGCTAGGCCTAGCATATACATAGTCCCTAAAACATTGGTTTTAATCGTTTTGACGGGATTATATTGATAGTGGATTGGGGAAGCAGGACAGGCCAGGTGATAGATCTGATCGACTTCTAAACGGATCGGCTCGGTGATATCGTGACGAATTAGCTCAAAATAAGGATTTCCTAGCCATTTAACGATGTTTCGGCGCACCCCCGTGTAGAAGTTATCCAGACAGATCACTTCTTGACCCTGTTCCATCAAGCGATCGATTAGATGGGAACCAATAAAACCCGCACCACCCGTAACTAGGATTCTCATGTAATCGCAAAGTAAACATATAAAATTATTCTTAAAATACCCTTACGCTGGTTTTTTGGCAAATATTTTTTTTGACGAGGTGTTAAGTATCAGTGATCAGTGATCAGTTATCATTTATCAGCGATCGCCGATTCAAGGCTAATAGCTGAATAATGGCTCGGTAATCCTTAAAATGGAAATAACACGCAAATTTGAGACTAGATTATGACCAGTGCCGAGCAAAATAAGCTATTTATCCTGATCGATGGGCATTCTTTGGCTTTTCGTGCCTATTATGCCTTTGCTAAGTCTCGTTCTGGCCCTCTGCGTACTTCTACTGGTATTCCCACCAGTGTTTGTTTTGGGTTTTTAAATTCTCTGATGCAGTTACTAGAAACTCAAAAACCCACTTATTTAGCAGTTGCTTTTGATTTAGCAGTCCCTTCTTTTCGCCATGAAGCTGATGTCAATTATAAGGCTAATCGGCAAGAGACTCCCGAAGAATTTCGCCCCGATTTAACTAATCTGCAAAGTCTCTTGGCAGCGATGAATATTCCTATTGTTACTTCCCCGGGTTACGAAGCAGATGATGTTTTAGGAACTTTGGCAAAACAAGCTGGTGATAATGGTTATACAGTCAAGATTTTAACAGGCGATCGAGATTTATTCCAATTGGTAGATGAGGAGAAAAAAACCACGGTTCTCTATCTGGATATTAATGCGGTAAAAAGTACATCGGGACAGGGTTATACAGAATTCAATTCCCAAGCTGTCACGGAAAAGTTAGGGGTGACACCAAAACAGGTAGTAGATTTTAAAGCTCTTTGCGGTGATAAGTCTGATAATATCCCCGGTGTGCGCGGAATTGGCGAAAAAACAGCGATAGATTTATTAAAAAAATACGATAACTTAGACGATATATATACCAATCTGGAATCGATTAAGGGAATGGTAAAAACTAAATTATTAGAGGGAAAAACCGCCGCCGAAAGTTCTCGCTATTTAGCTAAAATTGCCCTTGATGCCCCCGTTAGTCTGGAGGAGGATAAATTTCGTCTCCGAGGTTTTGATCGGCGTTTAGTTAAACCTTTATTGGAAAGATTCGAGTTAAAGAAAATTCTCCAGAAACTCGATCAAATTCAACAGCATCTAGGGGGTACTCCTACCCTAGAATTAACTAGCGATGCTGATTCTAATCAATTGTCTCTGTTTGATTTACCCCCTATTTCTCCACCGGTTCTAATTGCTCCCGACATTATTGATACTATTCCTAAGTTAGATGCTTTACTGGCAAAATTAACAACTTTCACTAATCCACAATTTCCCGTCGCTTGGGACACCGAAACGACGGATTTAAATCCTCGTGTAGCCAAATTAGTCGGCATCGGTTGCTGTTGGGGAAAAGAATTAAATGCTATGGCCTATATTCCCATCGGCCACCAGAGCGGCGATAATTTAAATCTAGAGATAGTCCTCGAAAAATTACGACCAATTTTAGCGGGTGATAATTATCCGAAAGTCTTCCAGAATGCGAAATTTGATATTGATGTTTTTTATCATCAAGGAATTACCGTTAAAGGTCTAGTTTTTGATACTATGGTGGCTAGTTATGTACTCCATCCCGAACTAACTCATAATCTCGAAGATTTATGCGATCGCTATTTAGCTGGTATCACTTCCCTTAGTTATAAAAGTCTCGGTATTCCTGCGGGAAAAACCATCGCTGATTTAGATATTCCCACTACTGCCAACTACTGCGGATTAGATGCCTACGCTACCTATTTGCTTCGAGAAAAATTACAGTCAGAATTGAATAAAATTCCCCCTTTATATCAATTATTCTCAGAAATAGAATCTCCCTTAGTGATGGTGCTTTGGCAGATGGAAAATTATGGTATAAAAATTAATATCAATTATCTAAAAAACTTTTCCCAGCAACTAGAAAGAGACTTAGCAGACATAGAAAAAAATGCCTACGAATCTATCGGAGAAACTTTTAATCTTAGCTCTCCTAAACAGTTAAGTGAAATCCTCTTTGAGCGATTGGCACTCAATCGCAAAAAATCCAGAAAAACTAAAACAGGTTACTCTACCGATCAAAGTGTTTTAGAGAAACTACAAGGAGATCATCCCTTAATCGATTATATCCTTGAACATCGCACCTTATCCAAATTAAAATCCACCTATGTGGATGCTTTACCGAAATTAGCCGAACCAAAAACCGCACGAGTACATACAGATTTTAATCAAACCATCACCAGCACCGGACGCTTATCATCCTCTAATCCTAACCTACAAAATATCCCTATTCGCAGTGAATTTTCCAAGCAAATTCGTCAAGCTTTTATTCCCGAAGATGGTTACTTATTAGTGTCAGCAGACTACTCACAAATAGAGTTAAGAATTCTCGCTCATCTCAGCCAAGAACCAGTTTTATTAGAAGCGTATCGTAGTAATCAAGATGTTCATAAAGTCACCGCTCGATTGCTCTTTGATAAAAGCGAAATTACGCCAGAAGAACGCAGTTTAGGAAAAACAATTAACTTCGGAGTTATTTATGGCATGGGAGCGCAAAAATTCGCCCGTGAATCGAAATTAACCGTAGAACAGGGCAGAAAATTTATTGAAAAATATCATCAACGTTATGCCCAAGTATTTGAGTATTTAGAGAATAGCAAAAAACAAGCGATCGCTCAAGGATATGTGGAAACAATTTTAGGTAGAAGACGTTATTTTAACTTTGATAATCCCCTCTTAAAAAGACTGCGAGGACTACCCTTGCATGACATCGATTTAGATAGCCTCAAACTCAACAACGAGGAGGCACAATTATTAAGATCGGCTGCTAATGCGCCCATTCAGGGTTCCAGTGCTGATATTATTAAAGTAGCGATGGTAAAATTGGCGGAGGTGCTGCAAAATTATCGAGCAAGATTACTGCTGCAAGTCCATGATGAATTAGTCTTGGAAGTACCAAGAGAAGAATGGCCATCCCTAGAGTCAAAAATCAAGACGACTATGGAGGAAGCTGTCTCCTTGACGATCCCTCTCTTGGTAGAAATTAAAGCTGGTGACAATTGGATGGAAACCAAATAAAACTATGATCGAAAACAGACAATTTTTAACCCCAGAAGAATCCGCAGATGTGGACGCTGCCCTCTTGACTGCTCCCGAAAAATTCCTGACTCGTTTAACGATTTCTTCCCTACGCTTACTAAAAATAATCGCCGAAGATACGGGAGTAACCCTAGAAGAATTAACCCATAAACAGGTCATCCAATGGCTAGAAAAAGATAGTAAACTGCGTCGGGAACAGGGGATCGAAGCGGCAGTGCTGAAATGGTAAATAAACTCTTAAAAAATCAGCTATCCCTGACAATTTATGCTAGTTTTTAGCTATAAAGTTACTGGAGTTACAACAATGACAATTACCCTAAAAGTACCTAGTATTGCCTGTGAAGGTTGCGCTAATACCATTACTAAAGCGATTAACAATCAGCAACCAGCAGCCCAAATATCGGTGGATCTAGCCAATAAAATCGTCACGGTAGAAACCACCGCATCCCGCGCAGAAATTGCCCAATGGATCAGCGAAGTCGGCCATACTGTTGAGTCTGGAAGTGAGAGTTGACATCCTCCCCCGTTAAAAATATACCTCTGGTAAAAATCCAGGGTAGATTTATTTTTGTGTTGATCAGATTAGTTTGACTCCCAAGCTTTCTAGTTGTTGGTTTATCCAAGCGGTTGCCGTTTCTTCATCGGTTTCTATCGCTTTTTCTACTCCTATTTTAGCAATTTCTAAGAGTTGTTTGGATTTTGCTTTTAAAGCACTCTTAGAGTAAATGTGCGATCGCTTTTAAAAGTTCTGTTAATTTATTTTTCCATCGGTATAGCGCAAAATACGTCTGATAGCATTTACAATGAGGCATATATAATCTGTGCTGATTCTAAAATATTTTTACATCTTAGCCAGTTATCACTCCGTTTGAGCGCTGCTTTCACAATTAAATCTACTTTTCGATTGAAAATTGCTTGCAGTTCATCGCGCATTTGTAGGGTTTCGGTTAAACCTCGTTTAGCAGTTGGGGAAAAGGTAATTAAAATATCAATATCGCTATCTGAACGGAAATCTTCGCGTAAAACTGAACCAAATAATGCCAATTCGGTGACTTGCCACCTTTGACAAAATGCTTTAATTTGTTCCATTGGTAGATTTATTTTTGTGTTCATTAGATTAGTTTTACTCCCAAGCTTTCTAGTTGTTGGTTTATCCAAGCGGTTGCCGTTTCTTCGTCGGTTTCTATCGCTTTTTCTACTCCTATTTTAGCAACTTCTAATAGTTGTTTGGATTTTTCTTCTGCATTGTAAGAGTCGTGAACTTTATTAACAAATTTCTGTTGACTTTCCAAAGAAGGACAAGCTATTACAAGAGACTCTAAAACGGGTATAGTAAGATTTGTTTGAATTCCTCCAGTATTAGATTGCTCAGTTTGCATTTTTCCAGCTAAAGAATTGAGATAAAGAGCCAAATAAGTTGGCAAAACAAGCTCTTTTTTTGGTCTAGTTAAAATGAAGTAACTCCCATAAACTGCATTAGTTAAAAATTCTGGAATTACCACAGCAATACCTAGTGTGCCACTTCTGGAGATAATAACATCTCCTTGTCTAACAGTTTCTTTATATTTCTTGGCTGATTCATTAGAAATAAATTTTAAATTTTCTTGACTAAAACGATGCTTGTTTAAATCTGCAATTCTAAGAAAAGGAACTCCTTCTTCAATATATTCAAGTGAATCAGATACTCCATATTTAAAAAGTGATGATAGTTCAGAAAGTTTTTTCAACTGCCACCCATTTCTTAAAGTAGCGGTTTTTAGAGATTGATAAAGTTGATCATATTTCGGTTGATAATACTCAGCATCTAAGCGTCCAGAAGACAAAAAAGACTCAGAAAAACTTTTAACGGCGATGCTTTCTTCGGTGGGTTGCCAATCTTTTAAACCAAGTTCTGTTAATAGTAAATCTTCAGCTTGTTGGTAGAAATTTAATGATCTACTTTTTAAGGAATGCGAAGTTTCAACCAATTTCTTAATTCCTATTTGAAAATTCTGATCTAATTTGGGAATTAGAATAGACTTGACTTGAAGTAAGTTTAGTAATGGCTGAACATTACCAGTAGAAAACCGTTCAGTTTGATATCTGCCATAGTATGAATTGATGAAAGTGGATATAAAATATGGAGAAAAATATAAATTGATGTCTTTAATGGTCGCTACATTCCTATCTGTATTTCCAATAAATTTTTCATGGATGACGCTGGCATTTCCAACTGTTCCAACTATCGACATCAAAATATTTCCAACTTTGACGGAGGATCTAAGATTCTTTTTGTGTAGCTTTTCTGAGCAATATTGTATGTCAGATAAATCTAGAAAGTTTTCTTTAACATTCTTGCCAGATAAATAAATTATTCCGCTATATTTATCTAAATCAGGTGAACCATGTTCTCCATCTGTGACCGTGGCAAATTCATTGATATTTTGACAATTTTTTCTACGAAGTATTTTGTCTGCTACCATAAAACGTTTGTAGTAGTATTCAGAATCAATTCTGAAATAAATATTGTTGTCTAAAACATCACTTAAACTCAACTCAACCGCTTCCAATCTATCCATTAACTGCTGATATTTAACCGCATCAAAAGCGCCCCCCCTGTCCCCCTTAATAAGGGGGGTGGCGTTAGCCGGGGGGATCTCAAAAAAACTTAAATTCTCCTTTTTAGCAAACTCAATAAACGCCTCAGCGATACCATCTTCTGTCAAACCATCATGATTAAAAAGATCATGATCCACAATCCAATGATTATGTTTATCTAAGAGAAAATCCCCCGAATCATCAGACACTTTAACATAAACTTTTTCTCCAGAATTATCCTTGCCCGACTTCTGCATCGTCGCAAAAAAGATATTATAATCATCCTGACGAGGACAAAGTGCGCCTATTTTGGGATCATCATTCCATTTTTGCACCAATAACACCGAGGTTTTTGTTCCTGTATGGGGTTTAAAAGTATTACCACTTAATCCCACCACTGCTAAAATTCGACATCTTTCGGCAATAAAATCCCGAATATTCTTATCAGAAGAATTATTAAAGCGTCCTTGGGGTAAAACTATCGCCATTCTTCCCCCCGGTTTCAAAAAGTCTAGATTGCGCTCAATAAATAAAATATCGCGTCCTACCTTAGTTTCCCATTTACCGTTAGGCTTTTTTGCTAAGTCATAACGAGCAATCATGCGCTGTTCTTTGATATCACCCGCAAAAGGTGGATTTGCCATCAAAATATCGAATTGAAACTCCCTATAGTCTGGACTTCCCTTTGGACGCAGTTTTTTCAAGCGTCTGAAACCTTCATGATAAACATCATCCCATTCTTCCTGTTGCGTCACCTCATCCCATAATTCATAATCTAGAGTGTTTAAATGTAGTACGTTTGTTTGTCCATCTCCAGCAATCAGATTGAGGGTTCGTGCTACTCTCACCGCTTTTTCATCAAAATCAATAGCAAACACCTTTTCTTCCACATATTCCTTACAACGGGGTGGCTTTTCTTCCAATGAAAATAAATGACTTACTTCTAATCCCTCATCCTCTAGAATCTGCCGCCAAACATGAAAGATTGTATGTACTGGAAACCCCGATGAACCAGCTGCGCTATCAATCATATATTCATCTTCTTGGGGGTTAAGCATTTTTACACACATATCAATCACATAACGAGGGGTGAAAAACTGTCCTTTTTCCCCTTTACTGCTTTGATTGATTAAATACTCAAATGCTTCATCAATTACATCCAAATTGGAGTTAAATAGCTTCACATTTTCTAAGGACGACACACAAACCGATAGATGAGAGGGAGCAAGGCCAATCTTGACATCCTCACTAAATACCCCTGGCCATTTTTTCTTAGCTTTGTCAAAAAGATCCTGAATTTTCGTTTTTAATGCGCTTTCTGTTTGTCCTGTATTACGAAACTCCAGAGAACGAGTAGAACGTCGATTACCCTGTCCAGAATACCATTCATCATAGAGCTTGGCAAAAATCAGCTTAAATAATTCCTCAAAGACATCTACCCCCGCATTTGCTAACACCTCATCTTCCATTTCTTCGATTAGCGTTTTCAGAGATTTATTTTCTTTGACTAACTTATCCTTGGCGATTAAATCATCTAAAGTGAACTTAATCTGGAGAATATCTGCTAGGGTTTGATTAGAGTTAGGGATATCTGGAATATCTTCAAAATAATTGGGATCTTTGCGTTGATAATAGGAAATCTGATCGCCATTCGTCCAGACAGCCATCGGCGAACCTGTGGCATTACAATAGGAACGTAGTTGTGCTTTTCCATCCTTCCACTTCGGACTCTTTACCTCTACCAAAATATAAACTGTGTTCAGGCGATCTTTGTCCATCACCGCAATATCTGCTCGTTTTACCTCCCTGCCAAAATTCACCCCATACTCCACCTGAATGCGACTGAGAGGATAATGTAAGCGATCGCTTAAAACCCTTAAATATAATTGTCTAATCGCTTCTTCTGGGGTAAGTTTAATCTCTTTTTTCCGTACTAAGCAAATTGTATAAGGAGCTGCCCCATTTTTTGTCTTTTTAAGCGTAATTGTCTGCTCTAATTGCTCAACTTCCGTCGGCGTAAACTGGGACAACTTATAACTTGAGTCTTTGAGAATATCAGCTAATTTCATAATTTAAAGATGATAGAGATAATTAACAAATTTGGAGAGGCTAATCTGAGTAGCTTTTATCTCATCAATTACTTGCCTGTCATCATTGTATTCTTGGCTATTAATTTAAGTTAAAGGTATATGGAGACTTAATTTTCCATTGGATCGAATTTTTTAAGATTCTTTCGATGTTCGCGGTTTCTCATCTGGGCAAAAGCGAGAAAACAGCGATCGCCTTTGGGGCAGCTTTGCTGTGGCAATTGTCCGTGACTCAATATCTGTAATAATCTAATAAAGCCCTTGTAAACCTTCTTTAAGCTCTGGGTTTTCGTCTTGATCGAGATGCACAAAATCGCCCTTAGATGAGAATTAGTTTACAAAAATTTACATTTGGAGATAAGGAGCAATGAGTCAAGTTTCCGGTACAGATGTTCCCGATTTGGGTCGTCGTCAATTTATGAACCTGTTGACCTTTGGTACAATTACCGGAGTAGCAGCGGGGGCTTTGTATCCGATTGTTAAGTATTTTATTCCCCCCTCGGCCGGTGGTACGGGTGGCGGTGTCACCGCTAAAGATGCCCTAGGCAATGATGTGATTGTCAGTCAATTTCTGGGCAGCCATAACCCTGGCGATCGCACCTTAGCCCAAGGTTTAAAAGGCGACCCCACCTATTTAGTCGTCCAGGAAGACAAAACCCTTGCCAACTATGGAATTAACGCCGTCTGTACCCACTTAGGTTGTGTGGTGCCATGGAATGCCAGCGAAGAAAAATTCATGTGTCCTTGCCACGGTTCCCAGTACAATGCCGAAGGAAAAGTAGTTCGCGGTCCAGCGCCTCTATCCTTAGCCCTCGCCCATGCCAACGTCACCGATAATGATAAAGTCGTCTTCTCCACTTGGACGGAAACCGACTTCCGCAATGGCGAAGAACCCTGGTGGTCCTAGATTATTCAATGTGACGAGATTTTGGAATTTTTAACCGATAGAGATGAGAACATTCAACTTTTTAAGTTTCCCGCAAGTCCACAGACAGGCCCTAGTGAAAGCTGTCCTCGTGGCGATCGCTACCGTTTCCCTACTCCTAACCAGCGATGTCATTAACCCCCAATCTGCCCAAGCATATCCTTTTTGGGCGCAACAAACCGCCCCGGAAACCCCCAGAGAAGCAACCGGTCGGATTGTTTGCGCTAACTGCCATTTAGCCCAAAAACCCGCCGAAATTGAAATCCCTCACTCGGTATTACCCGATAGCGTCTTTGAAGCAGTAGTAAAAATCCCCTACGATCCCGCCAGTCAACAGGTGTTAGGAGACGGATCGAAGGGGGGTTTAAACGTGGGTGCAGTCTTAATGCTACCGGATGGTTTTAAAATCGCGCCCCCCGATCGCATTCCCGAAGAAATGCAGGAAAAACTCGGTGGAGTCTATTTCCAATCCTACAAAGAAGGTCAAGATAACGTGGTTATCGTCGGCCCCTTACCCGGTGATCAATACAAAGAAATCGTTTTCCCCGTCCTGGCCCCCGATCCTAGCCAAAATAAGAGTATTCACTTCGGTAAATATGCTGTGCATTTAGGGGCCAATCGCGGTCGCGGTCAAGTGTACCCCACCGGTGAACCCAGCAATAATAACGCCTTCAAAGCTTCTACCGCAGGTACAATTAGCCAGATCAGCAAAACCGAAGCCGGTGGTTATGAAGTCACCATCACTTCCCAAGCAGGCCCCGTGGTGGAAAATATTCCCGCAGGTCCTGAGTTAATCGTCTCGGAAGGTCAAGCGATCGAAGTGGGACAATTTTTAACCAGTAACCCCAATGTCGGCGGTTTTGGTCAAAAAGATACGGAAGTTGTCCTGCAAAATCCCGGCCGGATCAAAGGATTAGTTTTATTCCTCGGTGGCATTATGTTATGCCAAATCCTCTTAGTTATTAAGAAAAAACAAGTGGAACAAGTACAAGCGGCCGAAATGAATTTCTAATCGCAATATTTCGGTTATTTTTGCTAGAAAGCGGGTTATTTGCCCGCTTTTTAGCTTTGAGTCAGGAAAACGCTCACCGTTCGCTGCCGTCTGATACAATCGGTTCAACTTAACCGATAAGTGTCAATTTTTATGAATCAGTCGCTTGTTCCAGTCATTCTCGCTGGTGGTAAAGGGGAACGTTTTTGGCCTCTCAGTCGTCTAGCGCGTCCGAAACAGTTTCTCTGTCTTGATGGTAGTGGTCGCAGTCTTTTACAAGCAACGGCCGATCGTCTATTATCTTTAGGGGCAGGTTGGGAAAATCTCTGGGTAATTACCGCTAGTGCGATCGCTGATGGTGTCCGCGAACAACTGCCTGATTTACCAGAGAGTAACCTATTAGTGGAACCAGTGGGCAAGGATACAGCCCCGGCTGTGACTTGGGCCACCTTAGAAGTGACAAAACGTTATGGTAAGGAAGTGGTGATCGGTTTTTTTCCTGCCGATCATTATATTGGTGATCAAGAGGCTTATATTAACACTTTAAAAGCGGCCGTAGAAGTGGCCGTCAGCCAAAAAGCGATCGTTACTTTAGGGATTAAACCCGATTATCCCTCCACCGGTTACGGTTATATCGAACAGGGAGAAAATCAGGGCGAATTTAATGGCCTACCCGTCTATAAAGTGAGTCGTTTTACGGAAAAACCCGATCGCACCACGGCCGAAAAATTCCTGGAAACGGGACTTTTTAGCTGGAATAGCGGAATGTTTATCTTTCAGGGACAAGTGGTTTTAGAGGAGCTAAAAACCCACGCTAATAATATTCTACAACCTCTGATCGATCGGGGCATCGCTGCCTATGAGGATTTAGAGAAAAAAAGTATTGATTATGCTTTGATGGAAAAAACCCAACTCGCTTACGTTTTACCCGCTAATTTCGGTTGGGATGATCTGGGAGATTGGAATTCTCTGGAAAGATTACTAGAAGCAAAGGGCAAAAATATTGAACTGGCCAATCATGTCGGTTTGGATACGGAAGGGGCTATTATCTATGCTAGTGATGAGGAGGAAGCGATCGTTACTATTGGTTTAAAAGATCTGGTAATTGTTCGCGACGGTAAAGCGACTCTCGTTGTCCACAAAGATCGTACCCAAGATATTAAACAAGTTCTCAAGCAATTACAAACCGATCCCAAATTAGAGAAATTGTTATAGGATCGATAAGTACCTAAGCAAAATTAATTACACATCTAAGCCATCAGCTTTTTCAGTAATCAGTGATCAGTAACCAGTAATCAGTGAAAAGACAGTAGGAAACTTTTAAGTAGATGGGTGGAATTAAATATAAGATGAACGTAGGTTGGGTTGAAGTATGAAACCCAACGTCTGCATGGGTTACGAAGTGCGCTAACCCATCCTACAAATAATTGTGCCTCCCTACTTATTTAATACTGCTCACTTAAAACTCAAATCTGATAACTTACCCACTGATAACTGATAACTGATCACTGATAACTGATAACTTACCCACTGATAACTGATCACTGATCACTGATAATACCGTGTTCTCACTCCCCCAAACCAGTCAAAGACAAAAAGAAATCCTTGAGATAGTTCTCGGCAACGGTTGGGACTATATGCGCGGGGTTTTAACCTTAGGAAAAACAGAAAATCCCCAGATTCCCACCCCAGAAGTTCTCAAAAAAATCCTCGTGGAATTGGGGCCTTTTTATGTCAAATTGGGACAGTTACTTAGTACCCGTCCCGATCTGCTACCTGCTAATTATATCGAGGCTTTAACGGCCCTACAAGCGCAAGTTCCTCCCGTTGCTTGGACAGATATAGAAATAGTCATCACTGAACAGTTAGCAAAACCGATCGAACAGGTATTTAAGTATATTAATCCCCAACCGATCGCCGCGGGATCGATCGGGCAAATTCATCGGGCAACTTTATTATCCGGGGAGGAAGTCGCGATTAAAGTCTTGCGTCCGGGGATCGAAAAAATTGTCGCCCAAGATAGTGCCTTAATTAAGGGAATTGCTGATTTAGTTGCCCTGACAGAATTTGGTCAAAGTTACGACGTTGTTAACTTAGCAGAGGAGTTTATTAAAGCAGTCAATGCGGAATTAGATTTCACCCAAGAAGGTCATTATACTGACCAATTACGCTATAATTTAACCCAGAGTCGGTGGTCAGAACCCAAACAGTTAGTTATTCCTAAAATTTATTGGCACTTAACTAATTCTCGGCTATTAGTGTTAGAATGGTTGGAAGGAAAACAAATTTTAGAGGCTGATGTTTCTAGACCAGTAACCGAGCAAGCAATTTCCCAAAGAAAAAGCGAAATAACTAGAATTTTGTTTCGGTCATTTTTTCAACAAATTTATATTGATGGCTTCTTTCATGCCGATCCTCACCCGGGTAATATCTTCTATCTTGACGATGGTAGAGTGGCTTTAATTGACTGTGGTATGGTGGGCAGATTAGATCCGCAAACTCAACAAATTTTAACAGAATTGTTATTGGCAATTGTTGACTTAGATGCCAAAAGATGCAGTCAACTAACTATTAAACTATCCGAGTCAGTGGTGCCGATTACTTTAGTACAATTAGAGGTGGATTATGAGCGGATGTTGCGAAAATACTATAACCTCAATTTAAATCAAATTAACTTTAGTGAGGTGGTTTATGAACTTTTGCAAATTGCCCGTCGCAATAGAATTAAACTTCCGGGTAATTTAGGTTTATTTGCCAAAAGTCTCGCTAATCTAGAAGGAACTGCCCGAAAATTTAATCCTGATATTAATATCCTAGAAGAAGTCAAACCGCTATTAACTAATATTCTTGAACAACAGTTAATCGGTAGCACTCCCCTACAAACTGCCCTAAGAACAGTTTTAGACTTGAAATCTTTTTCCCTGAAATCTCCCCGTCAAATCGAAGTTTTACTAGATGGTTTAACCTCGGAAACTTTAAATGTTAATCTGAAAATTCGCGACCTAGATAATCTCCGTCGCAGTTTAGATAATTCCGCCAATCGACTAGCTTTTAGTGTGATTATTGGTTCCTTAATTATCGGGGCCGCCATTGTCACAGCCAGCGCCCAATCTCGGCAATTAACTATTATTAGTACCGTATTATTTGCTACAGCTAGTTTTATCGGTTTATGGTTAGTTGTCGGTATCCTGCGATCGGGGAGATTGCGCTAGAAATTATCGCGATTAAATTAAGATTTGTTGTTGTAAAAATTTCGCCCACTGACTAGCCAATTCAACTTCAGTAAAGGGAATTTTTTCAGGCGATCGCTCCTTAAAAATAAATTCTAGGAAAGGAGAACCTTGGGGGGGAAGAGCATCTAAATCCACCACTTGATTATTAACTAACAGACGGATTTCTTTGACCTCCTCTAGGGAAAAAGTTTGTAAATTAATCACTCCCTTACGAGTTGGCTTTCCCCAAGTGATAATTTTATCTTTTTGACCTAATACAGAATATATATCATACTTAGCTCGCTCGAAGTTTTCCGCCCATGCTCGATAGATTTCCACTTTTTGGTATTCATTCCAACCACTCCAAGCCAACCAAATAAATAGAATTAATAAAGGTGTCCACAATAACCCGCGTTCCATAAACTATCGCCCCAAAATCCTGGTCAATTAATCGTATTTTATGCTAATTGGCCGCAAGGGATTATTAGCCGTCAGCTTTGAATCAGTTATCAGATGTCAGTTTTCAGTTCACTGATTACTGAAACAAGCTCCCCACGCCCTTGCTGATTCGGAAAAAAAAGGGCAGGCAAAGGCCCACCCTAGGATTAATGATTAGTCAATCACACCTTAGACATCGTAGTAGAGGGAGAACTCGTAGGGGTGGGGACGTAAGCGCATCGGGTTAACTTCGTTATCGAGTTTGTAGGTGATCCAGTTTTGGATAAAGTCTTCGGTAAAGACACCAGAATCGGTCAAGAAAGCGTGATCTTTTTCGAGATTTTCCAGAGCTGCTTCCAGAGAACCGGGGGTAGAGGGTATTTTTGACAATTCTTCGGGACTGAGTTCGTAGATATCCACATCGAGAGGTTCCCCTGGTTCGATTTGATTTTTAATCCCATCGATACCAGCACAGAGCATGGCTGCAAAAGCGAGGTAGGGATTAGAAGTCGCGTCAGGACAACGGAATTCTAAACGTTTGGCTTTCGGGTTGCTTCCCGATAAAGGAATCCGAATCGAAGCGGAGCGATTACCTTGGGAGTAGGCCAGGTTTACAGGGGCCTCAAAACCGGGGACGAGACGCTTGTAAGAGTTGGTGGTGGGGTTAGTTAAAGCTAAGAGAGCGGGAGCGTGTCTAAGCAAACCACCGATATAGTACAGTGCCATTTGGCTAAGTCCGGCGTATTTATCCCCGGCGAACAGGGGTTGACCATCTTTCCAGATAGACTGGTGAACGTGCATCCCGGAACCGTTATCACCAAAGATGGGTTTGGGCATAAAGGTGACGGTTTTGCCGTATTTCTTGGCCACGTTCTTAATGCAGTATTTGTAGGTCATCAAGTAGTCGGCGGCCCGTACTAGGGTAGAGAATTTAATCCCTAGCTCGTTTTGACCACCAGTAGCGACTTCATGGTGATGTTTTTCGATGGGAACTCCGCAGTCGGCCATGGTTAAGAGCATTTCCGTGCGAAGATCTTGAGAGGTATCGGTGGGACTAACGGGGAAATAACCCTGTTTGTAGGCGGGTTTATAGGCAAGATTTCCCTCTTTTTCGTCTTTACCGCTATTCCAACGACCTTCGACACTATCCATGTAGTAATAGCCTGCGTTGGCGGTTTGGTCGAAACGAGCGCTATCAAAGAGGAAAAATTCCGCTTCCGGTCCAAAAAATGCGGTATCACCTAAACCGGTACTGCTAAGATAATCGATCGCTTTCTGAGCAATAGAGCGAGGATCGCGGCTATACCATTCACCGGTTCTCGGTTCTTTGATGCTACAGATCATGCTTAGGGTAGGTTCCTTGTAGAAGGGATCGATCCAAGCAGTGGTGGGATCGGGAACCATGGCCATATCGGATTCGTTAATTGCTTTCCAACCGCGAATACTGGAACCATCGAAGGCAACACCATCGCTGAAAGAGCTTTCATCGATTTGGTCGTAGTAGAACGAGCAATGTTGCCAGATACCCGGCATATCAATAAATTTCAGGTCGATAATCTTAATATTGTTGTCCTGAATCATTTTCAAGACTTCTTGTGGCGTTTCGGGCATGGAAAACTCCTTTGATGTATGGATCAGTTCTTAAGCTTCTCAAAAAATCCATCCTAAACAGTCACTTTGGCCGGTTTTGTATTTTTCGATACAAAATCTTTAATCCTAGCTTGAAAAAATCTGTAATTTCCTTGTTCAGGTCGGTAATTGCTCAGAATGGCGATTTGCCTATCAGCTTCTAGCTCCTCTGGCCACACCTCAAGCACGTTCACTAAAAAGTTTTTCGGTGGGGGATGGGGGATGGGGGATGGGTTTTACCGATTTTCAGGTGGTCAACTACCTAATTTTCAGGGAAAAAGTCCCTGAATTTTCCCCCGGATCACTCCCATATCCGGTACTTTTTGATTGACAAAAAGTCTAAAAGTCTGACCCAACAAGGTTTTTAGCTTTATTCAGCAAGCCCTAATTAATTAAATCTTTTGCCAGATAAGGATTTAGTCGATTTATGCAACCCTATTGAACCATACCAAGTAACGAAGAACCAGAAATTATAACTTTCTTTATCCTCAATTATAACAGTAATTTCTGGATTATTTAATAGGATTAATTCTCCTGCGTACAGACCTTTGCCTCCCTTTCAATCAGGAGCGCAGAACCATTCGCTAAAACCTGGTCGAGTATTGGCTTTTTTCCCTTACTAGATATTTTGGCATTAGCGGGCTATTTCACCTGAAAATATAGACCATTTTCTTGATTACAAAGTAAGAAAAAAACTCTAATAGCAAATCTGTTTTTAATAGTATGATTAACTTCCAATCGAACTTTAAAAACCCGCTCCCCACTTCCCACTTCCTATTCCCCGCTCTCTTGCCTAAATACTCACCTCGCCTACCTCAACTCTGGCCAGTTAATGTTGTTATACACCTAACCAGACATTTTAGCCTGAAATTCTGAAATATAATGTTTGCTTAACCTGGAACGATCAAAGCGTTAGATTAGAAAGAGTCCTTTTTTTAGAGATATTTAAACCTGATGGTCTGGCCTTTTAAACCGAAAACCCGCAAACAAATCGCTCGAATAGAAATTACAGGTGCAATTGCCTCCGATACCCGCAAAAGAGTCTTAAAAGCCCTAGAAATCGTCAAAGAAAGGCAATATCCCGCCCTACTTCTCCGCATTGACTCCCCCGGGGGAACCGTGGGGGATTCCCAAGAAATTTATGAAGCATTGAAGCGGTTACAAAAAAATACGAAAATAATCGCTAGTTTTGGCAATATTTCCGCCTCTGGCGGCGTTTATATCGCTATGGGGGCCAATTATATTATGGCTAACCCCGGCACGATTACTGGCTCGATCGGTGTTATCCTGAGAGGGAACAATCTGGAAAGATTGTTGGATAAGGTGGGAGTTTCGTTTAAAGTGATTAAATCTGGCCCTTATAAAGATATTCTCTCCTTCGATCGAGAATTAACTGATGAAGAAGAAAGAATTCTCCAGGATATGATCGATACCAGTTATCAGCAATTTCTGCAAACCGTCGCCAGCGCTAGAAATTTAGATGTCAATCAGGTGAAAAGTTTTGCCGATGGGCGCATTTTTACCGGTCAACAGGCTTTAGAATTAGGAGTGGTCGATCGCTTGGGAACCGAGGAAGATGCCCGACTTTGGGCGCTAGAATTGGCAGGATTACCCCCAGATAAAACTAAATGTCAGACTATCGAAGAACCGAAACCCCTCCTCAGTCGTCTGACGGGCAATCGTTCCCAAATACCCCTAGGATTACAAAAAACCCTACAGCGTCTAGAATTTGAATTGGAAGTTAACGGACAACTATTGTGGTTATACCGACCCTGATGGCCAAATTAAAGTCGAGAAAAAGGGCGCGTTAACCCCTAAAATTGACTCATCAGGTTAGCGGAGGATGACAATCGTGCAGTGGAAGGTTCGAGCCATTCGGGGAGCGACGACAGTAACGGTTAATACTATTGAAGCTATACGAGAAGCAGTGACAGAACTCCTCGAAGCGATCGAAATCCACAATAGTCTCGATCCCGATGATATTGTTAGTATTATCTTTACGGCAACTCAGGATTTAGACGCGATTTTTCCCGCTGCTATCGCTCGCGAACGTCCCCATTGGCAAAATGTCCCCCTCCTCGATGTGCAACAGATGCACGTCGCTGGTAGTCTGGACAAGTGTATTCGGGTAATTCTCCACGTTAATACTCTCAAACTGCAAAGCGAAATGCAGCACGTCTATCTGCAAGGGGCGAAAAATCTTCGCCCCGATTGGCAGATTTCTCCAGTCACTATTAATCGCTAAAATCTTCGATAACCTGTTCCCGCATTTTCTATTTCGATTTTATCACTCAATCCAAACTCTTGGGGGGTTCTACCCCCCAAACCCCTCGCGCATTAGGTTAACTGTGAGATGCTTACACGCAGTTGTTCATATATTTGTACCAGTTTAAGAGTCACTGATAATTGCTGATTGTCGGTGTTTCTGCAAATGTGAGATGCAGCCGACTAAATCTCTATCTCAAGGTCGCGAGAGGACTCCCGTTAAACCGCGCGAGCGGTTAGCGGGGGAGTGTCAATTCCGACAGCCAACTCAAAATTAATTGATTAACTTTTTCGGGATGTTCATCGTGGGGACAGTGACCGGCTTTGGCAATCGGATAAAATTGGGTATTATTTCCCATTTTAGCTCTTTCTTGGTAAATTACCGAACCGGCGATCGGTGTCCAAGGGTCATCCTCTCCCCAGAGTACCAATAAAGGGCGATCGATTTGCGGTAATAATTCCTGGGGAGAAGGTCCGGGGGGTGCTGTCAACACCGATGCAAACACTCCCCACGCACCCGCATCACAGGAGGGTTGATAGATAATTTCGACTAATTCCTCGGTAATCGCAGCATGATCCCGATAAACCTGTTTTAAGGTGTTCCGGATGCGATTTTTCTGCCTTACCTGTTCAAAAATAAACTTTCCTGTCACCGGAGAACTAACTAAACCAGTAAAGGCAGCCATGATTAAACGCAGCGGCAAATTTAATTCTTCGGGACGATGGTTTAATCCTCCGGCACAGTTAATAATTACTCCTCCAGCAGTGATTTCGGGAGATTCTGCCATCAGCATTAAGGTAATCAGTCCCCCGATGGAATTACCGATAAATACCGCCGGTTTTGCCATTTTTTCTCGCCAAAAGTCTTGTATTTGCCGCAGCCAAAGGTCGAGACTATAATCTAAAGCGGGCTTATCTGTACCCCCAAATCCCAAAAGATCTAGGGCATAGACTTGATAGCCATTTTCCGCTAAAACGGCGATATTTTTGCGCCAATGACCGATAGATGCCCCAAAACCGTGAATTAATACTAGGGGTTGTCCTTCTCCCCGCACAGTGTAGGGGATGGTGTGACCTTGCCATGTCCAAGACAATTGCTCTAAGCTAGTCCCAGTGATCGGAGATTGTAGTGCCATT
The DNA here is from genome assembly GCF_020246945.1 of Microcystis sp. M113S1. Lineage (NCBI taxonomy): Bacteria > Bacillati > Cyanobacteriota > Cyanophyceae > Chroococcales > Microcystaceae > Microcystis > Microcystis sp. M113S1. The sequence continues at coordinate 23,812 of NZ_JADBSA010000175.1, forward strand.
GTATGAAGTTTTATTAAGTGATAGGTAAATTATAGAGTAAAAATCAGTCGAGAATTTATGCCACAACGCCAGACTTTTACCAATAACTCGATGGAAATTTCCTATTTACAATGGAGCGATCGAGGTATGCCTCTATTATTATTGCACGGCATGGCGGATCATGCTTTGGTTTGGTCAAGTTTGGGCGATTATTTAAGCTCAAATTATCAAGTTATTGCCCCAGATTTGCGGGGACATGGGGAAAGCGGTAAACCGGCAACCGGTTATCACTTTCAGGATTATATCGGCGATTTAAGGGCTTTAATTAATCATTTAGGTTGGACGCAAGCACATATTTTAGGTCATTCTTGGAGTGCTAAAATAGCGGCAATTTGGGCAACTCAACAGCCGGAAGTATTTAAGAGTTTAATTTTAGTCGATCCCTTTTTTATCGATAAAATGCCTAGTTGGATTAGGATAACTTTTCCAATTCTCTATCAAGTTTTGCCCTTTTTAAAGATTACTCGCTCCTTTGATAGTTATCAGAGCATAGAAGCGATCGCTCGTCAATTAAAACAATATAAAGGTTGGTCAAATCTACAGCAAGAGGTGTTTAAAAATGCCATCGAACAAAAAGCTGATGGCAGTTGGAGCAGTAAATTTACTTTATCGGCACGCGGGGAAATTTTTGAGGATGTCATGGGGTTTGCCGGATTAACTAAAACTTTAGATATTCCCAGTTTATTAATCCTTCCCCAGCAGGGATTAAATCGCACTGCTTGGCAAATTCAATCCTATAAAAGGTATTTAACTTCTCTAGAGATTAAAAAGATACCGGGTAATCATTGGGCATTTTTAGGGGAACCTGAAATTTTTAATCAAGCGGTGGCCGAGTTTTTATCCGTTCGGGAAATTGTCTGATTAGCGGAGAGAACGAATCTGCAATTGGTAATAATCCTCGTCTAAACCTTGATTCTGCTTGTTATTAACCGAATTAAGCTGTTTTTGCAGTGCCAAAATGCGATCGCCTGTAGCAGGATGGGTGCTGAGAATTGTCGGGGTAGAACCCCCCTGTTGTGCTAATTTTCCCATCAAGGAGATCATCGCCGTGGGTGCATAACCAGCCTCAGCTAGATTGTTTAAACCCAGTCGGTCCGCTTCTAATTCATCCTTGCGACTATTGGGCAGATTATAGGCGAGATTGACTCCCAATTGTACCCAAGTTTTTGTGTCTAATCCCGCCGCGCTGAGAAGTCCTTGGGCGAGGGCAGTATTGCGTAATTGGGTGATAGAATGACGACCGACGATATGGCCGATTTCATGGGCAATGACGCTGGCTAATTCTGCCTCATTATCAGCAGTTTTAATCAATCCCGTGTGTAAATAGACAAATCCGCCCATGGTTGCGAAGGCGTTAATGCTATTGTCGCGCACCACTTGAAAAGTGTAGGGAATCTCAGGGTGATCGCTAGTTGCCGCTAATCGCTGGCCGATTTCTTGGACATATTGGTTAATTCTGGCATCTTTGGCCAGTTTTATTTTACCTGATTCTAATAAACCCTGATTAATCTGCCTACCGAGGGCAACTTCCTGCTGAGGAGAAATAGTGGCGAGTTGAATAACCTGCACACCGCGAAAAAGTAAATCCATCCACGAGCGTGCGAAACTAGGTTGGGGATTGACAATCCCGATACTCAGGGTGAGCAGCAGGGAAATTATTGTTAATAGCCAAAAACGGTAGAAAATAGGGCGCATAGACGATTCGATCCCATAAAAACCTCATTCCCATTCTAGACAGTCCCTATCACCCTTTGCCTGCTACTGTCCCCGATTGGTTTGATAGACGTAAAAGTTAAATAAATCGAATAAACTGCCAACAAAAGCAAAGGTGACAGCGATGGTTAACATTCCTTGTAGGGGATAACCGCCGCCGAAAATGGTTAAAAATTGCAGGATTTGGCTAAAACCGGTCTGACAAACCCAAGTAAAGCCGGGGACATGACTGGTGGCCAATAAAGCAGTTAAAATAGAACCCACCAAGAGGACGGGAGCAACAAAACTTAATAGGGTGGAAAATAGCAGGGAACGGAGCAAAGTAAGCATGGGTGCTGATCTCCAGAGAATTAGGGGGCGATCGAACGGGAATAGGAATCTATGCTCGCTCCCCTCTAGGATATACGTTCATCTCGGCTAGGGGCGGTTTTTTAAAAAATCTTAAAATATCATTAAGATTCTTGGTTAATAACGATTAAGTGGTACACAAAAGTCAATGCAATAATTGCTCAGGCAGCCTTTTTCAGTGATCAGTAAACAGTAAACAGTAAACAGTGAGGGGTTGGGACGTGGGGACGTGGGGACGTGGGGACGTGGGGACGTGGGGACGTGGGGACGTGGGAAGAATAAATAAAAATAATCTCCCGTCTCCTGTCTCCTGTCTCGGATCTTCTCGACTTTGTGTGATAATTTTTGCTTATGGAATCGTGAAATGCTTATCGAGCAAGACTTTTAGGGCTATTTTGCGGATATTCTATCAGTATAGACCTCGTTTTCACACAGAAACCAGAAGAGCCCTGTCTCCTGTCTCCTGTCTCCTGATAACTGATAACTGATAACTGATAACTGATAACTGATAACTGATAACTGATAACTGATAACTGATAACTGATAACTGATAACTGGAACTACCTGAAGCATTGATCCCCGTGGTGTGGTACTGTCAATTCAGTGTATTTATCGGCACTGGCTTAAGATTTGTCGCTATTGTCCTCCCCTTCTCCCGTCGCTGTTTTTGAGGCTTTCTATGACCGACATTCCTTTCACCCTAGACCAACTGAGAATTCTCAAAGCGATCGCTGCCGAAGGAAGCTTTAAACGGGCGGCAGATACCCTGTATGTATCTCAACCGGCGGTCAGTCTTCAGGTACAAAACCTCGAAAAACAGCTAAATGTGCCGTTATTTGACCGGGGCGGTCGGAAAGCCCAATTAACGGAAGCGGGATACCTACTCTTAAGCTACGGCGAAAAAATTATCACTCTCTGTCAAGAAACCTGTCGGGCGATCGAAGATCTACAAAATCTGCAAGGGGGAACCCTGATCGTCGGCGCTTCCCAAACCACGGGAACCTATCTTCTTCCCCGCATGATCGGGCTTTTTCGGCAAAAATACCCAGAAGTATCCGTACAGCTACAAGTTCATTCCACCCGTCGCACCTCTTGGAGCGTTGCTAACGGTCAAGTGGATTTAGCCATTATCGGGGGAGAAGTTCCCGCCGAATTACAAGAAACCCTGCGGATTATCCCCTACGCAGAAGATGAACTGGCTTTAGTCCTGCCTATTTTTCATCCTCTGTCTAAGGTAGAAATGATTCAAAAAGAGGATTTATATCGACTAAAATTTATCACCCTCGATTCCCAATCGACGATTCGCAAAGTTATCGACAAGGTTTTAACTCGTTGCGAGATCGATACCAAGCGCTTAAAAGTGGAGATGGAACTTAACTCGATCGAGGCGATTAAAAATGCCGTACAATCCGGTTTGGGGGCGGCTTTTGTCTCGGTGACAGCGATCGAAAAAGAACTACAAATGGGAGTTATCCACGCTACCAGAATTAAAGATGTGGAAGTACGACGCACTTTGTCGGTAATTATTAACCCGAATCGCTATCGCTCGAAAGCTGCCGAGGCTTTTACCCTAGAAATACTACCCCAATTCTCCACCTATCCCGAATATCTGGCTGACGACCACAACTTTGAACCGATTCCTAATCCGCAACCCGCCGAAATTATTAGTAAATAGGGTCTGCTGAAAAAGTTTTTCGGTGGGGGATGGGGGTTGGGGGTTGGGGGATGGGGGATGGGGGATGGGTGTTACCGATTTTCAGGTGGTCAACTACCTAATTTTCAGGGAAAAAGTACCTGAATTTTCCCCCTG
>NZ_JADBSA010000176.1:0-6409 GCF_020246945.1 Microcystis sp. M113S1
GATAATCTGCTCAAGTCCCTTGAATTGGTTAAAGATAAGCGAAAAACTAGATGATAAAAACAATTTATTAAAACCATAAGAAAGAATACTTGATTTTATTGAAGTTCACTGCGAGGAACTCCTCTATGCTGTTTAAATCCCGAAAGACAAAACAGAAATTTAACCCTGATTACTGGCGAGATCATTCGGCCAACGAACGCACCTATCTGTCTTGGATGCGCGCCTCGATCGCTTTGATGGGTTTTGGTCTGGTCATTTTGCGTTTACGAACGGCATCTTCGCCATCTCTAGGACTAGGTTGGTTGTTGGGTTTTGTCTTCGCTATGGTGGGATTATTAACCGTTGTCATCGCCACGCGCCACTATTTTCTCATCCGTCGGGCGATCGATAGTAATAGCTACGAACCTGCTCAAGTCTGGATTATTTGCTTTAGTATAGCGATCGCTTGTCTAGGGTCGGGAATTCTCTATTTTGTCGCCACCAGTCCCGATAGCGGTGGAGTGGAAAGCATCGGTTTCGATTAAAACCCCATCCTCGGACGGAGCGGGATGGGGAGAAAATTGCTCGATACAGGTGGTAAAATCCAGATAACTACTTAGAATTACCCATTTTCCGACCTTTCCCAAGAAGGGGCAAAAGGTGGACAAATTAAAGGACAGGCGCGCCAATGACTGTGAACAGGGACTCCCAAGCGTTGACAATAGCCATTTCCTCTCCCCTGAAACTTATAAAACCGACAGTAACGACAGGTAGAGGAACAAGTAGCAACTTTCGGGAGAGGATTTCCCGGGGATTCGATCGCTGTTAGTTTTGGGGATAGGGTGGAAATGGTGTCTAGCAAGGAAGTCTCCAAGGCTAACGGGGTTCACTAGCGACTCTTACCGTACCTAGTCACAAATTATGTCACAGTCGCCCGTCGTCCCGGAGTATAACGATTGACACGCTCCTAAAAAATTGAGAAAATCCCTTGCTGCCAGAACTATTCCACCACAACACGCCTAGAAAAGCCCCAACTTAAGGAGGCCGCCACCATCATCAATACCATCCACTCTGGCGGCAAATAGGTTGGTTGACAAGCTTTTAATAACAATCTTCCCCCTACCGCTAAAACCGTCAGATAGGCCGCATCTTGTAGGTAAACAAACTCAGCTAACCACCTGACAAATAAACCGGTCAAAAATCGTAGGGCTAACATTCCCAAAATACCACCAGTCAGGAGAATCCAGAATTGATCGGCTAGGGCGATCGCTGTTGTCACACTATCGAGGGAAAAAGCCAGATCCGTAAAAGCAATCAAAACAATAACACGGCCAAAAGATTCTATGGCGAGATTAAGGGCAAAATTTTCGTCTTCTATTTCTATATTCAAAAATTTATGCCAAAAATGCTTACCCGCTAACCAGATCAGATAAATAGCACCCAGTACCTCCACCTGCCAGAATTTAACTGTCCAACTGGCACTCACTAACAGGGCAACTCTTAACACAAATGCCCCGGCCAATCCCCAGTTTAAAGCCTGGCGTTGTTGTCTGGGGTCGGGAAGTTCTCGCACCAAAGCGGCCAGGGCGACGGCATTATCGGCCGATAGAATGGTTTCTAAGACTGCCAGGGTGAGAATGGTGCCGCAAGTGGTTAGAGAGAGATTTTCAGCTATATCGAGAATTTGAGGAGACATATAATTATATTTTTACTCCTATCACGTTGTAGATGCGTCTTGGTATTTCCTGCTAGGATTCTTGACTATTTTTTTGTCGGTATAAATCCAGGGTCAAGTTCTTGAGCTTGCGATCGATGGCGAGATTGCTGACAACACTCTCCTTCACTAGGATTTTGGCCGGACACCATCAACTTAGGTACGGGACAAGCATAAAAGCAAATATTCTTAATTGTCGTTTTAATAAATAAAAGTGATGGAACGGCGAGGGAGTTTCCCAGCTTTGCATAAAGGGAATTTATGGATTTGAAAACAAAGAATATTTGTTTTTATTAAAGCCATTGCCTAGAGTGAAAACAGAGACTCAAAAAGATCACTCAAGGAGATCAAAAACGATGAAACCGACGCTACTGACAGCCTTCTGTCTATTACTAATCACAGTTTTTTCTTGCTTCCACCCTGCCATCGCTAGGGCCGTTACCCCCACTGGCGGCGCACCGGCAAAAATTACTCTGGTCGAGCCAGCTGCCGCCGATAATCTGCAAAAACTACAGGAAACTAACGCCTGTGTCGGTTGTGACTTTAACGGAATTAGCCTCAAAGATTTAAACTTGTCCTCGGCCAATCTAGAAGGAGCAAACCTCAGCCAAACGGATCTAGAAAGAACCAACCTACAGGGTGCTAACCTCAAAGGGACTAATCTCCAGGGAGCCGACCTCGGCAAAACTCTCCTAGCGGGAGCCGATTTAAGCGGGGCCAATCTCTTAGGTGCAGATTTAGAAAAAGCCAACCTGCAAGGAGCAAACTTAACCAACGCCAATCTGCAAAAAGCTGACTTAGAGAAAGCCAATCTCACTAATGCTCGGTTAGAAGGTGCTAACCTGCAAGATGCGGACGGTGAAGGGGCGATCGGTGTCGATCCCAATCTGTTCTAAAAAAAGTTTTTATGGCAGAATCAAGTTTTAGCGGTTTTCAAGGAGAGCGATATCTATGGAAATTACTCCTTTTTCTCAGCGATCGCTAGATGGGGAGGGATCGGAAATGCTGCTAGACTTTAAAAAAGCCCATCAGCAAGATTTAAAGGCAATTGCCGAGATTTTGGCAAGAATTAGCCACCAATCACCAGAAAAGGTAGAAATTCTCTTGGAGAAAATGCTAAAACAACTGATAGAGCCAAAAACACCTTTTTACGAGACGGCAACACCGACGGAACGGGCGCAAGCTTTTCGGGATTGGGCAAGTAGTCACGATCGAGGCAGCGCACTTTTATCCGACTATGCCGTAAGTCGCGATAGTATCTATGACGATGAGTGACTGTGACTTTTTTAGTTGATACTAATGTCTTATTGCGAAGTGCGGAACCCGATCACATCATGTATGGCGATGCTGTGGGTGCGACAAGTCTATTATTGGGACAAGGAGAAAAACTCTATATCGCACCACAGAATTTAATCGAGTTTTGGAACGTTTACACCCGTCCAATTAATAGAAATGGTTTAGGACGCACAGTGGCCGCAGCCAAGGCGGAAATCGATCGCCTAAAGTCACTTTTTCTCATTATTGACGATCTGCCCGCTATTTATCCCGAATGGGAACGCTTGGTCTTCACCTATTCAGTCAAGGGTGTGCAGGTACATGATGCGAAGCTAGTAGCAGCCATGTGCTTTCATGACCTTACACACATTCTGACCTTTAATGTTGACGATTTTAGCCGTTACCCGGAAATAATCGCTGTTCATCCTGCGACCGTCAGGTGCTAACAATAAGGGTGACTTTTAAGCAAAAACGCGAGCATCCCGAGGACGAACATAAACTTGCTCCCCGACTTGGAGGTGCAGTTGAGCCAGTTGTTCTCGATTCAGATGGGCAATCAGGAGAGAGCGATCCGGTAGAATTAATTCCACATCGATGGCCCAACCCAGATGGATAATGCGCTCGACTTTTGCCTCAATGCTAGACCCATTGGGAAAAGAGAGAATTTCTAGGTCGTGGGGACGAATGAAAATCTTGACTCCGTTAGTACCCCCTCCGAGCTGCTCGAACAGTGCAGCCGAGGTCGGTGGCAAAACATTCACCCGGCCAATAAAACTCATCACAAAAGCAGAGGCAGGATGATCGTACACCTGATCGGGAGTCCCCACCTGTTCGATTTTACCCGCATTGAAAATTACGATCTCGTCGGCCACTTCCATGGCTTCCTCCTGGTCGTGGGTGACAAAAACACTGGTGACATGAACCTCCTCGTGTAACTGCCGCAACCAAACCCTTAGCTCTTTTCTAACTTTGGCATCCAAGGCCCCAAAAGGCTCATCTAATAATAATACTTCCGGTTCCACCGCTAAAGCCCGGGCCAGGGCAACCCGTTGACGTTGACCCCCGGATAGTTGGGCCGGATAGCGATCGCCTAATCCCTGCAATTGAATTAAACTCAAGAGATTGTCCACTCGTTCTTGAATATAGTTCGGGGCAGCTTTGCGAATCTTTAAACCGAAAGCGATATTCTGACGCACCGTCAGGTGTTTAAAAAGCGCATAATGCTGAAAAACAAAGCCAATATTCCTTTTTCTGACATTTAAATTGGTTGTGTCTTTGCCGTTGATGATAATTTTGCCTGTGTCGGGGGGTTCTAATCCTGCGATCGCTCTCAGGAGAGTGGTTTTTCCTGAACCGGACGGCCCCAGCAGTGCCACCAGACGATTCGATTTAATCTCTAGGTTGATGTGGTCTAAAGCGGTAAAGGTGCCGAATTTTTTCGATACTTGCTCGATGATGATGCTCACGGTGGGTAATCCTCTGGCAAAAAAATGTATAGGGTTTGACAGTATTTTAACTATGATTCAATCGCAATCGTATTAAAATACACTCATATTTTACAAGATAGCAAGAAAATTAAGTTTCGATTCGGAGATTACTGGTTGTAAACAGAGACTAAAAAGATTAAACAGCGATAAAAGCTTACCATTACTGTTTTTTGCTCTTTTAAAGGCTTAATTAACTAATTTTGTCCCTTAACGACCAGAAATGCACCGGAGAAAAGAGACAACTGAGGCAAAAATGGACTATTCTTTATTGACAATATTTAGCTTTTTTATCGGAATTGTCGTGGGATTAACGGGAATTGGCGGTTCATCCTTGATTACACCCCTATTGATCTTTGTATTTCAGGTTCCCGCTACCACCGCAGTGGGTTCCGATGTGGTAGCGGCCGGGTTGATGAAAGTGGTCGGCACTGTTCGTCACTGGCAACAGCAAACGATCGAGTTAGAAGTGGTAAAATGGCTAGTAATTGGCAGTGTACCCGGTTCTCTGTTAGGATTAGTCGGTTTTCGCTATTTTCAGCAGAATAGCTCCCTCAATCTCGATCAATGGTTGCCTCATATCATCGGTCTTGTCTTGATGATCGTGACTGTCCTAGCGGCCCTGGAACTACTAATCTCCTTATTTTTTCCCGATTTGTCCCCTTGGTCCTGGCCAAAATTAGATTTAACCACTCGATCGGGTCAGATAAAAACAACGGTATTAGGGGCAATTTTAGGCTATTTGGTCGGTTTAACCAGTATTTCCAGTGGTTCCTTATTTGCATTGGTCTTGATGACCTTTTTTCAGCTTGATTCTCGCAAATTAGTCGGTACAGATCTATCGCAAGCTTCCATCCTCTTAACTTGTACTTCCATCGGTCATCTGGGATTAGGAACGGTAGATTGGAATCTGGTACTTCCCATCTGGTTGGGTGGGATACCGGGGGTGGTATTGGGAGCAAGATTATCGGAATATTTGCCCAAAAATGCCCTAAAAATACTGCTTTATAGTCTTCTGGTCACGGTCAGTTGGCGCTTACTCCAACCCACCTAATCCCCAGAGTTCACTCGAAAGTCATCATACTACCCATCAACAGATCGGGACTGGTGGCGACAAAATAGATAATTCCCGCACCGAGAATAACGATCGCTAAACTAAATAGTAGCACCCATCGATCGGCTGGTTCGTAGGTATCTTCATCTATATCTCGTCTGACTGTAAAATAATGGGCTGTGGTCAAAAATACGGTCAATAAACCCACTAAAGCAAACATTAAGCCTAATTTCCAGCCATAACCTGGCCGGGGAACCAGAGGAGGATGAAAGGCCCGTAAGCGCAGAATAACCATACCAAAACCCATTAATGCGATCGCTGTTCGCATCCAAGACAGATAGGTGCGTTCATTGGCCAGATGATCGCGGACTCGATTGGGATTGACTTTTTTCGGTTCAATGCTGGTCTTGCTTTCCGTCACTGGTGATTTGAGAAAAAATAACATGATCGAGATGGCTACGGTCAAGAAGATGATGTTATTGTATGGCACTTGAGTTATAGATGGTATTGAAAAAATCTAAAATCTCTTTTTAGATGTATTTGTATTGAATCAAAAATTAAATAGGGTTTGCTGAATAAATCTAAAAACATTGTTCGATAAGACTTTTAGACCTTTTTGAAATCCAAAAGTACCGGCCATTGGAGTGATCGAGGGGAAAATTCCGGGACTTTTTCCCTGAAAATGGGTAAAACCCTACAGCCTACAGCCTACACCCTACACCCTACACCCTGCCCCCACCAACAAACTTTTTGCCGCAAACCCTAAATAGGGTTTGCTGAATAAATCTAAAAACCTTATCCAACAAGGTTTTTAGACTTTTTTTCCCTCAAAAAGTGCCGACCCTTGGAGTGATTGGGGGGAAAATTCAGGGACTTTTTCCCTGAAAATTAGGTAATTGACCA
>NZ_JADBSA010000177.1:0-10228 GCF_020246945.1 Microcystis sp. M113S1
TGTCAGTCTGTAGAGCGACCATAAGACCAGAACAGATTTACTCTGTTAAGGCAGGTGCGGAACCCCGCAAGGGAAAGAAGCAGAAACCTAAATCGTGAGGTTTGGGAATCACCGTCCGTTTACGGCGGTGAGGATGTCAACCCCAGGGGTCTGTCCAGTTAAAATTGACGGATATAATTGGGTTAATTTGAGGCGAGCATCTTTCCTGAAATTGCCAGTCATACCAAATCCGTTGAGTATAGGTAACATATCAGACAGGCAAAAGGCAAGAGGCAAAAGGCAAAGGGGAGAATAAATAATCAGTTTTTAATAACTGGATTTAGTATCATACCAAATCCGTTTTTAATAGTGTGAATAACTTTTAAACAGGATTTAGTATGATTCCTGTAAATGAAATACTAAAAATTATCATCATTATTTTTAATTAATAAATTACAACAAAAATAACCAAAGCTAATTTTAAAAAGATAATAGATAGTTGTTAAGCTAAAACGCATTTTAACCGCCTCTCCTTAGATTAGCTAAATCTCCCTCAATCCCTTTACTGTTGCCTCTTGCCTGTTGCCTCTTGCCTGATCTCAACAAGCAATTTAAATACGCGGGCAGCTTATGAATTACATTAATCAATCAAGCAAAAAACAGAACTCTGTAATTTCTATGAGAGCAAGTGAGGTACTAGATTTATATGCCAAAGGGAAACGCGATTTTACAGGAGTAAAATTAAAAGGACAGTGTTTTCACGGAAAGAATTTATCGGGGGCTAATTTTAGTCAAGCCGATCTCCGTGGCACTAATTTTCAAGGGGCTATTTTAGAGAGAACTAAATTTACAGAGGCCAGGGCAGGATTACTAAAGCGCGGTCGGCTACAATTAATCTTAATTTCTTGGTTAATAGCGGCTGTCTGCGGCTTGCTGTGGGGATTAGCTGGTTATTATCTAGCTTTAATGCTGGTGACAGATGTAACCGAATTTAAAATCATTGGTGCGGTGATAATTACAATTTTATCTCTAATTTACGGAATATTTTATCGTCAACGAGTTGGGGGATTGCCCTTAGTTTTATCGTTGATTTCTGGTCAAGCAATAAGTTTTATTCTAGCAACTATTATCAGCTTAATTGTAACTTTATTGACAGTAATTATACTAGCTTTTCAAGGAGCATTAGCAGGAATAGCCGTGATGAATGTAACTTTTTCTATAGCTTTGATTGTTGGGGTTTGTGTTACTTTATTCACCGCTTATCTAGCCTGGTTATCCCTAGAAGAATCGAGAGCAACGGTCACGAAATCGATGGCAATTGCTTTTTTAGCCAGTAAAGGTACAAATTTTTTCGGGGCAAATCTGCAAGAAGCTGATTTCACGGGAGCGCAGTTAAAAGCCACTGATTTAAGGGCAAAAGATTTAACTAGAACTCGATTTTATCTGGTATCGGGCATCGAGCGAGCGCGCTGGGAAAAGACAATTCTGGAGGAAGTTGCGATGAGAAATCTTCTGGTTACTGGTCAAGGGGAAAATAAAGCTTATATTGGCTATAATTTTCGCGGACTAAATCTTTCCGGGGTTAACTTAAAAAATGCCAACCTGACTAGGGCAAATTTCAGTGAGGCAAATTTAGCCTACGCTAATCTAGAAGGGGCAAATTTAGCCCATAGTAACGTGATGAGAGCCAATTTACAGGGAGCCACCTTGACGGGTGCTTGTATCGAAGCTTGGAAAATCGCCGAAAATACCAATTTAGAAGGGGTTGATTGTGATTATATCTATTTAGTCGAGTGCGATCGAGAGCGCCGTCCTTGGCAGGGAGAATTTGGGGAAGGGGAATTCCGGCAATTGGCCCTGGAGCAACGAAAATTGTATATTGAAGAATAAGATAACTGCTATACAAAGCCAAAATTGCGGCTCCGAGGCGGGCAATTAGAGGGATAATAAGACCAACCCCGATCGATCGGGTGTCAGAGGCGGCGGAGTTACATCCCGATGCCAAATAAGGTTATTTGCCCTTTTCCCTAACCCCTATCCCCCGACTGGTAACTGATCACTGATAAGCGATGGTGAATATTTCTAATCAAGTTATACCCAATCGGGGACTAGCGCCCCTTAGAAAAGCCTCCGATGTCCAAATCCTAGCGGCGATCGATATTGGGACGAATTCGGTTCACATGGTAGTAGTGGCAATTGAACCGTCTTTACCCGCTTTTACGATTATTGCCAGAGAAAAGGATATAGTCCGTCTGGGCGATCGAGATAGAAAAACTGGTAAATTAACCCTAGCGGCCATGGAAAGAGCGATCGCCGCTTTAAAACGCTGTCACGATCTGGCTATTAGTCTCCATGCGGATCAGATTATTGCCGTTGCCACTAGCGCCACCCGGGAAGCGACCAACGGCGACGAATTTTTGGCTTTAATCGCGAAAGAAGTCGGTATTTCCGTAAATCTCATCTCCGGACAGGAGGAAGCGCGCCGGATTTATCTCGGTGTCGTCTCGGGAATGGATTTCCAAAATCAAGCCCATATTATTATCGATATCGGTGGTGGTTCCACAGAATTAATCTTAGCTGATAGTCAAGAAATTCGCTTTCTTAGTAGTACCAAAATCGGGGCTGTGCGTTTGAGCCAAGATTTGATCACCACCGATCCCATTAGTACCACAGAATTAGCCTATTTAAGAGCCTACACCCGGGGAATGTTAGAGCGGGCGGTGGAGGAAATTAAACATCATTTACAGGTGGGAGAAGTGCCGCGTTTAGTGGGAACTTCTGGGACGATCGAAACTTTGATGACTATCCATGCTTTGGAGAAATTGGGGGAAATTCCCAATCCTTTAAATGGTTATCAATTAACCCGCAAAGATGTCAAAGAATTGGTCAAACGTTTCGCCACTTTGGACTATCACCAAAGACTGGCAATTCTGGGGATGTCCGATAAACGGGCCGAGATAATTCTAGCCGGTTCGATCGTGCTTTTGGAAGCGATGACCATGTTAGATGTTGATAAGTTAGTTCTCTGTGAAAGAGCCTTGCGAGAAGGGGTAATCGTCGATTGGATGCTGACGCACGGTTTAATTGATAATCGGTTACTTTATCAGAGTGAAATCCGTCAGCGCAGTGTCTTGAAAATAGCGAAAAAGTATCAAGTTAATTTAGAATCTGCTGAGAGAATAGCGACATTTTCCCTGTCTTTGTTTGAGCAAACCCAAGCACAATTACATTCTTGGAATCAGGAGGCTAAAGATTTATTATGGGCAGCGGCTATACTGCACAATAGTGGTTTATATGTTAGTCATGCTGCCCATCATAAACATTCTTATTATTTAATTCGCAATGGTGAACTGTTGGGCTATACGGAAATAGAGTTAGAAGTTATCGCTAATATCGCTCGTTATCACCGCAAAAGTAAACCGAAGAAAAGGCACGATGATTTTATGAAATTAACTGAATACTATCAGTATATGGTCAGACATTTAAGTGCTATACTGCGCTTGGCTGTGGCTTTAGATCGGCGACAAATAGGAGCGATTAAAAAGATTGAATGTAAGTACGATCCTGAATATAGAACCCTACATCTGCATCTTTTTCCCAATAATGCTGAAGATGATTGTGCTTTAGAATTGTGGAGTTTAGACTATAAAAAACCTGTTTTTGAAGAAGAATTTGGGGTGAAAGTAGTGGCAACTTTGGCATTTTTGCCCTGAAACCATCTACCGCCGGTATTAAGTAGCTTGAAATCGGCAAGATTGGAATTTTCATACCACTGTTAAAAACTGTCAGGTTACTGTTATAATCCAGAGGGAATAGGATCGCAGAAAGAAAAGGAGCCGAAAAACTTGTTGCAATTAGCTAAAATTGGTCGCTTGATCGCTCTTGGTTGCTTGGGAACGATACTGTCTAGCTTTCCTGTCCTCTCGGCCGAGAGAATCACTTTTATCTTACCGCCCTTTAGTCGTACCCTAGAAATTAGTTCCCTAGAAAAGTTTGTCGAGACTGGCAGAATTGACGCTAATCTAAGACAATATTTAGGTAATACTACCCCCGAACAACAAAGAGAATTTCGCCAAGCTTTAACCACAACTAAAGAAATTAATCCCGTCCTGATCTCGCGCTTTTTTAACACCACAATGGGGGAAGATATCCTCAACCTTTTAGGGGAACTGATCACCATTCAAGGGGGTATTAATGGTAAATTCGCTCTGCGTTCTGCCCTAATTAAATCAGCTTTTGAACCGGGAGGGGTAACTATTCTTAACCTGCTGCGTAATCTGCCCACTAATATGCAGATTGATGTGACAAGAGTGCAAAGATTAGCTAGGGCGATCGATATCGTCCTGAAAGCGACCACAGTATTCACGGAAAAGGTGGCGCAATTATCCTTAGAAGAAGCTAAAAAGGCCGGTGAAATTAATTTTACCGCCATGACCGACCCCCGACAACCGGGACCGCAACAAGTAGAACAAATGCGGCTGGATTTAACCGATAGCCGTCGTCAGAGGGAACTTTATCTAATCATTGTCAAACCCAAGGGGCAATTAACCCAGAAAACCCCCGTTATTGTCTTTTCCCACGGTTTAGCTTCTCGTCCTGAAGATTTTGTCCGACAAGCGGAACACTGGGCTAGTTACGGTTATCTCGTCGCCATGCCCCAACACCCCGGCAGTGATACCCTACAGGTGCAGAATCTGCTCGCCGGTTTATCGCGGACGGTTTTTTATAGCAACGAATTTGTCAATCGTCCATTGGACATATCTTTTGTGATCGATGAATTGCAAAGACGCAACGCGGGGGAATTTCAGGGGCAATTAGATGTAGATAATGTGGGAGTTGGTGGACATTCCTTCGGCGGTTATACAGCCTTAGCCGTGGGTGGAGCGACGATCGATTTCGAGAATTTACAACGGGACTGCCAAAGAAGATTAGCTTTTCTCAATGTCTCCCTCTTGCTGCAGTGTCGTGCTTTGGATTTACCCCGAGAAGAATACAACTTTCGCGATCGGAGAATCAAAGCGATTTTTGCGGTTAATCCGTTTAATTGGAGTATTTTCGGGGCTAAAGGACTAGCTAAGATCGAAATTCCCACTTTTGTAGCGGCAGGAACCTACGATCCCGCTACCCCCGCTATTTTTGAACAGGTGCGCTCTTTTCCCCTGCTCAACACCGAAAATAAATATTTAGCTCTGATTGAAGGTCAAGCTCACGTCGATTTTTCGGTACTAGACGCGGGAATTAACGAAGCGATCGAATCCATAGCCGATCTTACCCTGCCAGCACCCTATGTGATCGATAGTTACGCCCATTCCCTATCTTTGGCCTTTTTTGAGGTGTATATTCGCAAAAACCCCGGCTATAAACCTTTTTTACAGGCGGCCTATTCCCAATATCTCAGTCAAGGCCAAGAGTTTAGATGTTTTCTGATTACCCGCGCCTCCTCGGCCGCTTTAGAACAACTCATCGAAGATTTTATCGCTCAAAATGTCCGTTAATCAGTTATCAGTTATCAGTTATCAGTTATCAGTTATCAGTTCACTGTTTACTGTTTACTGATCACTGAAAAGCTCCCCACTTACCCACTTCCCCACTTCCAATTCATAATTCATAATTTATATTTGTTGATGGCGTTTAAGCAGTAATTGGATAGCCAAAAGAATTAAACCAATGGTGACAAAAGCAAAAATAAAGGTTCCTAGAGAAGCTAAACCAAAAACTAAAGTGCGGACAGCACTGCCAATTCTCAAGGCGATCGGACTGTGAGCAACCATCGGTTTTGAGTAAAAAGAATGACCGATCGCTGCCGTGAGATAATAGAGAATTGTCCCCAGTGCTGCCGAAATTGCCGCACCAACTAAACAGCGAGTAGGAGTAACTTGTTTGGTTTCTAATTCTGTGGCCATTACTTTTTAGTCCTCAAATATTGCCCAGGTTAAATTTTAATTCTTTTCCCCAGTATTTTACCCGACTAGGACCAAGGAGCGAGGGTGGAAGCAAAAGAAGTATCGACTTGCGAGGAGACGATCAGGTCTTGATTCTGGTCTAGTTCCCGTTTTAACTGTTCCCAATCACCGGGGTCGGTCAACTCCTCATAAACAGGGGCCGCGGAAACGATCGTTTCTTTGTCCGATGACCAGCTTCGGGAAGGAAGGACTGGATTATTCAAAAGTCGATCGTCTCACTTTCAGGGTCAAGATATTCTACCCCATACTTGGCTTTTAATTTTGACAGTTGTTCGAGTCGGTAGTATGCCAGTGCCTCTGGGTGCATCTCATTTTTGTAAATCTACGTGCGCGTTGCGGGGGAGATGGCGAGAAAGATTCGAGCATTTATACTAAAATCTAAGATAGCCGGTTTAATATCGTCTCAGGGATCAAAACTAAAGCTTAGAATAGATAAAATATGTGGACTTTTATTGATTTATTTGCTGGGATAGGAGGATTTAGAATCGCCCTAGAGAATCTCGGTTGTCAATGCGTTTTTTCTTCGGAAATCGATCCTCACTCCCAAAAGGTTTACTTGGCTAACTATGGTCATTTACCCGATAATCAAGACATCAGAAAATTAGAGGTGAAAACTGTACCCGATCATGATATACTGTGCGGCGGGTTTCCCTGTCAAGCGTTTAGTATCGCCGGCAGAAAACATGGTTTTAAAGATGCACGCGGAACCTTATTTTTTGAAGTTGCCCGTATCTTACACGAAAAGAAACCGAAAGCTTTTATCTTAGAAAATGTCCAGGGATTAGTCCATCATGATCGAGGTAGAACTTTAAAAACTATTTTAGATATATTAGAAAAGGATTTGCATTATTTTGTCCCCACTCCCCAGATTTTAAATGCCAGATATTTTGGGGTTCCTCAAAATCGTCCCCGAATTTTTATCGTCGGGTTTCGAGAGGATTTGAATATTTATCATTTTTCCTATCCCCAACCAACCCAGCAAGAAACTTGTCTCGAAGATATCCTAGAAGAAAAGGAAGTCAGCGTTAAATATTATCTCTCTAATCAGTATTTAGAAACTTTATTTAAACACAAATCTAGACATCAAGATAAAGGTAATGGTTTTGGGTATGAGATTATTTCTCCCGATGGTATCGCTAATGCGATTGTGGTGGGAGGTATGGGAAAAGAAAGAAATTTAGTTATCGATAAAAGACTGACTAATTTTACTCCTGTTACTCGCATTAAGGGAGAGGTAAATAAATTATTTGTCCGCAGAATGACTCCCAGAGAATGGGCAAGATTACAGGGGTTTCCTGATAGTTTTCAGATTGTTGTCAGCGATGTCCAAGCTTATAAACAGTTCGGTAATTCTGTGGCTATTCCCGTGGTGGAAGCGGTGGCAAAAGAAGTGATTAAAGCTTTAGATTTATCCAGAGATTCTCAAGAAAATATCAGGTTTAAAGAACTACAGGGGAGACAATTAGATTTATTGTCAATCTGAGGAACAATAACAATTTTTTCTAGGGGTTTCGGTATATTAAGAATAGTTATTATTTGATCAATATGATCGCTGTTTATGCTGGACTCTCACTGGATTAACAGTGGACTTGTTACATAATTAATTTTCGACAGTTCAAAAATGAGAAAAATAGGCATGAGACAAAAATAAAAAGAGCAGCAGAGGTGATGGTTTCGCCGGTTGTGCTTGTGAAAGGTATCTCTCTTATACTACACTTGTAACACCAATATGTTTAGTATTTGGGAGAAGAAAATTATGCGGACAATTACACGCACCACCACCACCGAGATGGAAGTCACTAGCATTCGTCTAGAAAGAGTCCTCAAAGACAAGCTGAAAGAGATTTCCGGCAATCAAGGTTATCAAGCACTCATTCGCGATGTCTTATGGAATTTCGTTCAGCAGAAATCAGGGGATTATCGACCTCAGTTTTGTGCTGGTGATATAAGGGCAGTATTTAACGCTACAGCTAGAAAAAATGAGATTTGCGCTCTTACGGGCAAGTTAATCCCCGCTAATGAAACAATGTTATTAGGTTTGACAATCCATGGCGATTTAGTTCCCTTGAGTATGGATAGTTATGCCAATTTAAAATAAGTTTGACTAGGGTGGGGCAGAATGCAGTATAGTTAGTCCTCACCCATAAAGATAAGGGAACAAGCAATAGGAAAGTGGGAATTATAAATTATGAATTATGAATTGAGAGGTGGGGAGTTTTTTGCTGTAAACAGTCAACTGATAACCGATAACTGATGACTGATAACTGATGACTGAACCGATTTTACGAGTGGTTTTAATCAATCCGCAAATTCCGCCAAATACGGGGAATATTGCCCGTACTTGCGCCGCAACGAGGACAGAATTGCATTTAGTTGGTCCTTTGGGTTTTGAAATTAGCGATCGCTATCTGAAGCGCGCCGGCTTAGATTATTGGCCCTATGTAAAACTTATGTACCACTTGACAATAAATGAATTCTGTGCTTGTCAACAAAAGAGCGGCGGAAGGGCGATCGGGTTTACTGTGCGCGGCAGCAGCAGTTATGTGGAATACAGCTATCAAAGCGGAGATTGGCTACTTTTTGGCAGTGAAACCGACGGTATTCCGGCAGATTTATTAAATCAATGTGATGACACGGTTTATATTCCCATGGCGGAACCGGGGGTGAGAAGTTTAAATCTTTCCGTTAGTGTGGCAATCGGATTATTTGAGGCCAGACGACAACTGGGATTTATTCGTTAGCGGGACATTTGGCTATATAAACAGAGCAAATAAACTGAATTGACCAAAAAATTAGAAAATTGCTTTTATTTAGCTGATTTTTGCCCGGAGCAGAAAAAATAGCAATCGCCATCAATCTTGTCCGTAATAACAGCAAGAAATTATGTGGATTATCCTAGCGCAAGTTAATTGTTGCTCCTTTGTAATTACATAATTTATTGAAAATAAAAAGGCAAGATGAGGCTCATGAATATCTTAGACCTTTCTCCCAATACTTTTCGCAATTTCCAGCTTTTTAATCGGCAAAAATCTACCTCTGGCTTAACTCAAGTCGAGATGTTAGTTACCCTAATTTTATTAGGAATTCTCTTAACTATTGCCCTTTCTGCTTATCATCGTTTAATGGCTTGGATTCGCTTAAATATCGCCACCTTTGAAATATCACAACAGTGGAAAAATACCCGTTATCAAGCCACAGGAGAAGGTTCTCATCCCCTATCTTTGTGCATGGCAGCAAGTGAAACCGAACAGATTAAAGTGGCAAAAGTACAAGGGGACGAATGTGAAAATGTCACCGATTGGACTCCCATCACTCGTGGTGTTAGCATCGATACTGATAATTCTACCCTACGCCGAGTTAGTGGATCTGTGGGTAATCAAGGTACAATTTATCGCGCTAGTTGGGCCGATACAAGGGGGGGGTTAGGGGGTTCTTGGGGACAGTTAGGCAGAATTACTTTAGTTGCTGCCGGTACACCCGATAAAAGCTGTTTATTTTTATTCCGTGTTGATGGTAGTTGGGATATTCGCCAAGATAATAAATGTGTGGGTTAAAGCTGATTTAAAACTAGGGAATCAGGCGATCAATTTGTTGAGCTAAATCAAAATCTAAGTTACTTAAACCTCCCACGTCATGGGTAGTGAGGGAAAGAGTAACGCGATTGTAATTGATGGTAATATCAGGATGATGGCCTAGGGATTCAGCTGGAGTAACTAAGCGATTAACAAAAGCGATCGATTCGATAAAATTGTTAAATTTAAAAGTTTTTTCAATCCGTTGATCTCGTAACTGCCAACCCGGGATAGTCTGTAATTGTTGAGAGATTTCTCGATCGGATAAACGAGTAGCGGGTAAAGAGAGGACTAATTGACCAGTTAACCCAATCATGAAAGCGATCGCTATTACTAAAAATTGCTTCAACATTGAAGACGCTCCCGTAGTTGTGGTGAGCAGAAAAAGTGATCGATCACGAGGGCATAGTCCCAAAATCTAACATTAAGAAACACTTTACACCTTGACATCCTCCCCGCCGTAAAACGGACGGCGATTCCTCACCACGCCACCTTTTTAGAATGGTCGCTGAATGGGGTTGACGCTTCACGGGATGCTGCTTCTTTAACAGAAGTCTTACGCTTTCCTCCACATCCGTTTAAAGTCTCCGAATGTCCTCCGGCGACCTTGATATTTACCGCAGCGTTTACATCTCGATCATGAAAAGTTCCACAGAAAAGACATTCCCACTCACGGATATTTAACGCCTTTTTCCCGCCGATATTCCCGCAACA
>NZ_JADBSA010000178.1:0-10830 GCF_020246945.1 Microcystis sp. M113S1
ACTGATAACTGATAACTGATAACTGATAACTGATAACTGATAACTGATAACTGATAACTGATAACTGATAACTGATAACTGATAACTGATAACTGATAACTGATAACTGATAACTGAATTAGTTTCTCACCGCTTCTGTTTCCACTTCTTTGGGAACAACAACTGGCACTCCGCTGACTGTTTCGATTTGATAAATAACGCGACTTAATTGGGAAGGACAACAGAGAGGATCCGTGTCTTTATAGCGATTAAAAACCACAATAATTCGATCGCTATTTTGTAAAACAATTCTCTGAGATGCTCCATCAGCGCGGGAATCCATCGGTCGCGGGGAAAGAGTGCCAGCGAATTTACCATCGACAAAAACAAAGTCTTGATAACCCATCGGTCGGCACATTCCATCCACTCCACTCATGGCCGAAATAACGCTAGTTTTACCATAGGTTTGCACGGCTCCGTACAGTAACCATCCTGCTTTATTAAGCGCTTGATCATTGGCAGTAATTGCCGGACGAACCTGTTCACGACACTGGTTATCGATCACGGTTTTAACGGGAGATTTGGGGATAGGTGCCTTGGCTTTATTCCAATTAGTTAACGGTCGATCAAACCAAGCTCGCGGAGTCTCTTTTTCTGGGGTTTGGCTAATAACTTCTAATAGCTTCCATGTTTCCGAATTTTGATTATTAGCTGGATTGGAGACGGTTTCAACGCTAACTTTAATTTGATATAAAAATCCTGGTTTATAATCAAATCCCTCGATACTATTGGCGAACAATCTCCAGTTTTCCTCTGGTTTTTCTCGCATCTGTAAACAGTCTTTGGTTGGGCCTTGGCTACAGGGTTGTTTCCTAGAATTGATATAAATTGTCTTTTCCGTGCGCGTGGTGGTCGGTGCGGGGGTAAAAGTGAGGATTCCTAAACCTTCGGGAGTACGATAAAATAATTGTAAATCGCCTTTAGCTGTCACTTGGAATTGTTCCACTCCTTGCAAGGCAGCGAGATATTGATTTTCTTGTTTCATCTGCGGTTCCGGACAAGCTTTTTTGGTAGTAGCGATCGCTTTGTTGATCTGGAACGTGCCATTATTGACTTGATAGCCGGTATTATACTGGTTGCATCCGGCCGAACCACTGAGGATATTTTTCTGGAAAGCGGCAGTAATTTCCGTTTCTTTGACCAAACTTCCGGCTGTCCAACCCCTTAGTTTCCATCGAGTCCCCTCCAAAGGGGAAGTATTAGCGATCGCTACTTTCCCCGCTAAAGCACAACTTAGGGCAATTGTCAAGAAAATTCCCGTTTTTTTGGCGTTCAAAATTGCTATTCTCCTCGTCAAAGCAACAATTGTATTATGGCGTGGGGTAATCGACTGAGTGGTTAGGATAATTTTTAGGATTTCTCTTTCTGACCATCCCGTGACGGATGAAGAGAGAACAAGTTCCCTCAAACCTTAACCCAGTCAGAAAGTCATCGTTGTCAATAATCACTTTTTGCCCTCAAATGGACAAAAGTTGACCCCGGTCCACCTTAAGCAGTACAATAAAAATCTTGAGTGACCCCTTAAACAAAAAAAACATCATGGCACAAGGACAAGGATTCGGATTCGGTCTCGGTAAGATTAAAGAACTACAAGACGCTTTCCAAAAAGCGCAACAGGTGCAACAAGGGGCTAAAGTTCTGCAAGAAGAACTGGAAACTATGGAAATTCCAGGCGAAAGTGAAAATGGCTTGGTGACAGTCTATCTCAGTGGCAACCAAGAACCCCGGGGTATTGAAATCGACCCTTCTCTCCTCTCCCAAGATCTGGAGATTGTGGCTGGGTCTATTCTAGAAGCCATGAAAGCCGCCTATGATGCCTCCACGGAAACCATGCGCAGCAAAATGGAAGAACTGACCATGGGTTTAAATATCTCCAGTATGTAATCGCTTTTGACCGCAATGGTAAGATGGAAAGTTGGACTAACAAACAAGGAGGTTCAACTTTGCTGACTTTGGGTGTCAATATCGACCATGTGGCCACAATTCGCCAAGCGCGTCAGACCGTGGAACCGGATCCCGTGGCGGCGGCAGTTTTGGCCGAAATCGGTGGTGCTGATGGCATTACCGTTCACTTGCGCGAGGATCGTCGTCATATCCAAGATCGCGATGTGCGGATTCTCCGGCAAACGGTGCGGACTCATCTGAATCTGGAAATGGCCCCGACGGAGGAAATGATCGCCATTGCTCTCGATATTAAACCCGATTATGTCACCCTTGTCCCCGAAAAGCGCCAGGAAGTGACCACGGAAGGGGGGATCGATATGCTGGGCAATTTTGACCGTTTTTGTCGGGTTGTAGAGCGCCTGCAATCGGCTAATATCCCCGTTAGTTGGTTTATTGATGCCGATTTTGCCCAAATTCAAGCGGCCGCTAATACGGGGGCGAAATTTATTGAACTCCATACCGGTCAATACGCCGAAGCACAACAGGAGAGCGATTGTCAAGCAGCATTAACAATTCTTAAAGAAGGTTGTGAATACGCTTCCTCTCTGGGTTTGCGGGTGAATGCTGGTCACGGTTTGACCTATTGGAATGTTTATCCCGTCGCCTGTTTGCCCAATATGGAAGAATTGAACATTGGTCACACAATTATCAGTCGTGCGGTTTTGGTCGGGTTGGAACGGGCTGTTAGGGAAATGAAATTGGCTATGCGTGGACAATTGTAAAAGCCATCAGCTATCAGCTAATCTCCCGACTAACGAACAATTACACTGAAAAATTAAAGGAAAGATGATGACAACTTATTATTATTTGGTAGCCAGTCAAAAGTTTTTAGAAGAAGAAGCGATCGAAAAGGAAGTTTTGAAGGAAAGAATCAGGAATTATCAAGAAAAAGGTCAAGAAATTGATTTTTGGTTAATTGCCAATCCAGCTTTTTTAGATACTCCCGCTTTTGCCGATATCAAAAAGAAAACTCCCCAACCGGCAGCGGCGATTGTTTCTCTCAATCAACAGTTTATTACTTGGCTAAAATTGCGTCTAGAATACGTTATTACCGGACAGTTTGAAGCTCCTTCCGATAGTATTCCCGAACCGTTAAAATAGGGCTTGTGGAGGGAAAATTGCTAGTTTTTGTCTGTGGAAGAAAATGCAGAAGAAGCAATGCTCACCAGCTAACTTTGCCTTTGAGCTTGTTAATTTTTCCCTGACCGATTCCCGATACTCGATCCAAATCTTCTAGGGAAGTAAAGGGTTTTTGTTGCCGGGCTGCGATAATTTTTTCGGCTAATTTGCCACTGATACCGGGTAAACTATCTAGCTCTTCTCGCGTGGCGGTGTTTAAATTAATTAAGCGATCGCTTTTAATTGTTACAGATTGGGGGCAGTTTTTTCTATCCTGTTCGATCCGATTTTTAATAGTTTCCGGCAGTCCTAATTTAGCGGTACGGTAAAGATATTGAAATTCTCGATCAAAATGAGCGGCAACGGTGGGATTATCGATAATAACTAAAGCTTCATCGTTTTGATGGTTAGCAGCTGCTGACCAATTATGAGAACCAGTAATCACAATTTTATCATCGATTAAACCGAATTTATGGTGTAATTTATCTCCCGGGGCTAGATCGGGAACTCCTAGGGTATTAATTGGGTTTTGCCAAGGCTGATTATCTGGTTCATAACGACATTTATTACTGAGAGCAACTCCTAATAAATCTAATCCTTCGCTATAGTATCGGAAGGCAAAACTAGGATCAATTAAAGCTTTAATTTCTATCCCTTTTTGATGTCGTTGGGCGAGAATATTAGCTAGAGGCTGTTCCGTCAGGACAAACAGGGCTAAATTCACGGATTTTTCAGCTTTATTTAAAGTTTCACCGATCAGACCATTGCTAGTAATTGCCCAGGGATAAGTGATAGAATCGGGGGAAAATTTCACCGTCAGACTACTATTACCAATAGTAATTTTTTGCGGTTTTCTCTGGGGTTTATCTGACCCAAATTTAGGTTGATCTTCCCTTCCCCACATCAGATTAAATTCTTTTTGAAAAACTCTAGCTAGTGGGGGATTAGTAATCACTAATAAGTGATTGGCATTACCGACAGTTTCGGGATTAGAAAAGTCTCCATGAATATCACTTAAGGTATAGTTAGCTGAACTAATTAAAGTAGTGTGATGATCAATAACCATGAATTTATGGTGCATTAAACCGCTACCTTTTGAGCGATCTGCCCTATCATCAATTAGGGGAATACCAGCTTTTTTGAGGATAGTAATTGCATCTCTTTGGGCGATTTCTTCTGTACTTAATTTACCATCTCGATTTAGATCAACTAAGTCAAAAAGGTTTTGATAACGTTCCTGTTCTCGATCGCTTAATTGTTCTTGGTTTTTGGCTAAACTATTAATAGGTTGATTGTAAATATTTTCGAGAATAACCCTAACTTTAATTCCCTGTTGCTGACGAGCAACTAAAGCTTGAGCGATGGCGGGTAAACGTAACTCTTGCACCGCTAGATCGATCGAACTTTTTGCCGAGTTGATATTATCAATAATAACCTGTTCTAAATTATCCCCTGGGCGATTAATTTGGCGATAGGGATCGGTATAATTTGAACCCTGGGCTTGATTATAATTAAAATAGACTTGAATATATTGATCTTGGGGCAAGGGTTGGGGACGATTTTGGATAACATTCAGAGAATGACAGCCACCCAAAAGAAAAACTGTTCCTAACAAAAATCCTAACTGTCCCATAGTCCGAATTTTTTTTAATCTCAATTTATCTATTGCCATTTTTGTCCACATAATTATCATTATTCTAGGATTCAGGAGGGAATTTTTAGCTAAGGAGGTTCTCGGAAATCGGTATGTACTAAATTGATTATAATCAATCCTGATTCTAGATTGAAGACGATGACTTTGTCCTTGATTGCTTAAATCGCTGACCAAAGATGTGACATCTAGTTAGGGAATTTTGTTATAATCTGGGGAACAATAGCACTGTTCTTCTAGATTTGGGTTTTACCATGACTGAACTTTTACCCCAATGCAGTAATCTGGCTGGTAATGTTAACAGTATAATTGAACTATTCAAAGGCGAATCCTCTCTCCGCAATCAACAGGATACCAGCAAGATAGAAATTGCCCTACAAAAAGCCATTTCTCCCAAATTTGAAATCGTTTTTGCCGGTGCTTTTAGTGCCGGTAAATCAATGTTAATCAATGCACTTTTAGAGCGAGAATTGCTGTATAGTGCCGAAGGACACGCAACAGGTACAGAATGTTATATTGAGTACGCAGAAGCTGATGAGGAAAGAGTGGTTTTAACCTTTCTCAGCGAAGTAGAAATTCGTACTTTAGTCGATACCGTTTGTCAAAATCTGCAATTAACCAATCCTAGTAACATTAATTCCCCCGAATACTGTAGTCAGTTAAACCAATACTGTCAAAAAATTATCGAACAGGAAGGGGGTGAAGGCAAATCCGAGCGAGCTAAACAAGCTCAGGGTTTAAAATTATTAATTGAAGGATTTACTCAAAATCGTGAGCGGATCCATACGCTGCATAATGCCACCTATTCCATGGAACAATTTCACTTTTCTAATTTAGCAGAAGCGGCCAGTTTTGCCCGTCGTGGTAGCAATAGCGCCGTCTTAAAACGTCTAGAATATTACTGTCATCATCCTCTCCTTAAAGATGGTAACGTTTTGGTAGATTTGCCCGGTATTGATGCCCCAGTCAAAAAAGATGCCGCCTTAGCCTATCGTAAAATAGAGGATCCTGATACTTCAGCAGTGGTTTGTGTTTTAAAGGCTGCTTCTGCGGGAGAATTAGCCACAGAAGAAACGGAATTACTCGAAAAAATTCGCTCTAATGCTGGTATTCGTGATCGAGTTTTTTATGTTTTTAACCGCATCGATGAAACCTGGTACGCAGCCCAACTAAAACAGCGTTTAGAAAACCTGATTCAAAGGCAATTTCGTGATACTTCCCGCCTCTACAAAACCAGCGGACTTTTAGGGTTTTATGGGTATCAGGTGAAAAATCAAACCAATATTAATCAGCGTTATGGTTTAGATTCTATCTTTGCCGAAAGTGTTAAAAATTTAGGAGGAGAAGAAGAAACACCGCAATTTGTCAGCGAGTTTAATAACTATTGTGCCAACTCCGGTAAATTACTGGCAACTCCCTTTAAAGTTTCCATCCACGGTTATGAAACTCCCAATAAAAATTACTTTCGAGTTTTAAGCGAGTGGGGAACTCCTTTACTAGAGCAGTTAATTGCTGATAGTGGTATCGAAGAATTTCGCACGGCAATTACTCGTTATCTCACGGAGGAAAAGCGTCCGCAATTGTTTGCTAATTTAGCCGATGATTTACAATCTCTCTGCATCACTCTCAAAAATCATTATCAAGGGATTTATAGTGATTTAGAAAGTCAACCACGAGAAATTGAGGCGATGAAAGCTCTGGAGTTAAATCACCTCAATCAAGAGTTAAAGGAAGTGGGAGAGAAATTAACTAAACATATCGATGTTTATGTCAATACTGTCGTGGTTAATAGCGATGAAAACTTTGAGGAAGACTTTAAGAAACTGAAAGCGAGAATGGTATCAAGATTGGATGAGTTATTAAATACTTTTTCTGTTAAAAATGCTTACTCGCAAGCGACTTTAACCCATCCTCGGAATGCTACAGCACCTTTATTAGCAGTATTAGTGGAAGCTTTTTATTATCTATCTAACCAGCTAGAAGATGTGTTAATTGAGGAGTCAACCAGTTTAATTAGTCGCTTTTGTCAGCGTCTTTTAGATGCGGTAAGACAAGGTGATTATTATCGACAAATTTACCGATTATTAGGCAATGATGGCCACCTAGAAAGTCAGCTAAAACAGCTAGAATTACAGTTAATTAATGCCTTAGTTTCCGAAGCAAAGACCGAGTGCGATCGCTATGTACGAGAAAATCATAATTTTTACAACGAAGGCACTTTTTCGATCTTTCAATTTCGGCAAACTGTGCAACAAACTGCCCAAGGTTATGACTGTGAAAGTATTCTTGCTGCCGAACCTGCTATCCGTCAATTACTTAAGTTAGATTTTGAGCCAAAAGTATCAGCAACAATTCATAAAAACTTCCGCCAAACTGTTAATAATACTCTGAAAAATCAATTGATACCAATGGCAAAAAAACAAGCGGATACTATTCTACAACAGTTCAATCAAGCTCGTTCTTATCTAGAACAAACTTTAGAACAGGAAGCGGCGGAAAAAATTGCTAATAATGCCCGCAAACAGGAAGAAATTCACCAAAAAATTGACGATTATAACCAAGCGATAAACTCTCTCAATACTTGTTTAACTGCTATGGGTTTACAGAAAAATCATTTACCTGTAATTGGTGAACAAGAATTAGAGATTGTCCCTGAAGTTGTTAATCACTCCAGCAATTAATATGGGGGAGCGGGAAGTGGGAAGCAAGAGGAAACAATCCATCTATTAAAAACCGATTTGGTGTCAAAGCAAAAAATTAATTAAAATTAAAACTCATCGGGGGATAAGCGATCGAAGTCTTGTTATCCTTAAACTGGTAGGTTTCGAGATTTTTCTAGGCTCGCAGCTTAACCCGATCAACCGATAACCGATAGAGGGGTGCAGAATGGGAGAATGGTTAGATTTTACCGATGAGGTGGTCACTGTTAATGGCAAAGGTGAGGAAATTAAACGGGAAAAAGTCACTAATCGAGGTTATAAATATTTTTTAAGCAAAAAAACCTTTTTAGAAATGATTTCTATCCCTAGCGGTCAATACCTCATCGGTGCGCCTAAAAGCGAGTTAGGCTGGAAATTGAGTCAAAGTCCCCAATCTCTGGTTAATGTTAAAGCTTTTTGTCTGAGTCGCTACCCAATTACCCAACGACAATGGCGCGAGGTGGCAAAATTAGAACCGGTAAATATTGAACTTAATCCCTATCCGGCCCATTTTGAAGGTTACGATCGCCCCGTAGAACAAATTAACTGGTGGGAAGCAGAGGAATTTTGCGATCGCCTATCCCGTCTCACCGGACTCAATTATCGTTTACCCGCAGAAAAAGAATGGGAATACGCTTGTCGGGGAGGAACATCAACCCCTTTTCACTTTGGCCCGACAATTTCCACTGATTTAGCCAACTATTCCGGTGTGGACTGGGATTATGGGGGGAAAGTGTGCAGTTATGGTCGTTATGGGGAAGGTTCCCTAGGCTGCGATCGGCGAGAAACCACACCGGTAGGAATGTTTGCCGTCGCTAACCCTTTCGGACTCTACGATCTACACGGAAATGTCCGGGAATGGTGTGCAGATTACTGGCGCGATAACTACGAAGCGGCCACAATAGAAGATAGGGACAGACGAGTTTTACGCGGGGGTTCCTGGAATGACGGCCCCAACAAATGTCGCTCGGCCTACCGGGTCAAATTTCTCGCTACTGCTGGACTCTATGATATCGGCTTTCGTGTCGTTAGCGATAATTCTCCTTCAATCTGAAAACCGATCACTGATTACCGGTGACAGGGAGGTGAAAAAATTGAAAATAGAACTACCCCAGCAAATAATCAGCGAATTTTGTCAGAAATGGCAGATATCTGAAATGTATTTATTCGGATCGGTTTTGCGGGAAGATTTTCGTCCAGACAGCGATATTGATGTACTGGTCAGTTTCCAAGATAGTGTTTCTTGGGGACTTCTGGAGTTTTCGAGGATGAAACGGGAATTAGAGAATTTATTGGGACGGAAAGTTGATTTGCTAACGAAAAAATCGATCGAGCAGAGTCATAATTGGATTCGTCAACGAGAGATTTTAGAGACAGCGCAAGTGATTTATGTGGCGGGATAAGGCTTTTTTACTAGATATTGTCCGAGCCGGTCAATTAGCTCAACAATTTGCCGATCAACCAGCAAAATTTGCAGGTGTTTGTCAGACAAATTTTGAAAATGTACCGATCCTCGATCGAGAGCTAGAATTGATTTTAGAGACAATAAAGGTAATTTAACCAAATGATTGCTAACTTTGACCATAACTATCTTTCCCCGGAAGATTATTTAGCAACGGAGAGAATGGCCAAGGATAAACACGAATACATTCGCGGTCAAACCTACGCCATGGCTGGTGCAAGTAAAGCCCACGGTATGATTATTATCAACTTAGCCACACTTTTAAAAAACCGGCTGCGGGGTAGTGGTTGTCTTGTCTATGCCACAGATATGAAAGTTCGTCTAGAAATAGCTAATAGTTATTTTTATCCCGATCTTGTAGTTACTTGCGACTCGCGAGATAATCGGTCTTTCTCGGAAGATTTTATCCGTTATCCGCGCTTGATTGTAGAAGTATTATCCCCCACTACTGCTGCCTTTGACCGGGGCGATAAATTTGCCGACTATCGTTCCCTTGAAACTTTAGAAGAATACGTTCTTATCAGTCAAGAACGCATCAGTGTAGATTGTTTTCGTCTCAATGATGAAGGATTTTGGGTTCTTTATCCCTACAGCAAAGGAGCAGATATTTATCTAGCTAGTATCGATTTTCACTGTGCGATCGAATCTTTATACGAAGATATAACAGAAATCTGTTAAAAAATCAGATCAGTTTTTTTCTGTTTACTATTTACTTTTTACCTGATTAATGCTTGTCATACTCTCCGCTATTATTCCAGTGGGTTTTATCATCCTCATCGGTGTGATAGCAGGAAAAATTCTCACTGTTGAAGTGCATTCCCTTTCCCAAATCACGGTTTATATTCTTGCTCCCGCTTTGGTCATTGATGGACTCTATCGCACCACTTTATCCGGCAGCAATATCGGTTTAATTCTTCTAGGTTTTGCTCTTATTTCACTGGTAATGGCGATTGTCGTCGAAATTATCGCCTCTTGTCTTAGTCTCGATGCTGATACCCGCAAAAGCCTCATGGCTGCCGCTGTGATGCCCAATAACGGTAATATGGGTTTACCTGTGGCTAGTTTTGCCCTGGGTGCGGCTGGACTGGAAAGAGCGATAATCTATATGATTGGTTCTAGTATTCTTTTATTTGGTATTAGTCCCGCTTATTTGCGAGGAAAAAGCTTTCTTTCCGGATTTCGCTTAGTTTTTCAATTGCCCTTAGTCTGGTCAATTTTTATCGGCATTAGCTTTCAAACTTTCTCTTTTCATCTTCCCCTGCAATTAGATAAAAGTATTAGCTATCTAGGACAAGCGGCAATTCCTTTGGCTTTAATTATCCTAGGTATCCAATTATCTCAGCAAAAATTAGCGATCGGTAAATTAGAATTATTAGCGGCCTGTTTGCGTCTTTTAGTCGCTCCTCTTTTGGCATTTGCGATCGGCAATAGTTTAGGATTAACCGGTATGGATCTAAAAATTCTTATCCTACAAAGTGCCATGCCCACCGCCGTTAATACCGTCATTTTAGTCACAGAATTCGGTGGTTCGGCCGCTTTGATGGCCCGCACAGTTGTGGTCACTACCCTTGCTAGTTTTCTGACTATTCCTTTCTTTCTTTGGTTATTAAAAGTCTATTTATAGCAGTTATCTTAATGGTGAGGTACGAAGTTTTCGTTTTGGGGAGCCAGTCGTCAGTTATCAGTTATCAGTTATCAGTTATCAGTTATCAGTTATCAGTTATCAGTTATCAGTCATCAGTTATCAGTCATCAGTTATCAGTTATCAGTTATCAGTTATCAGTTATCAGTCATCAGTTCACTGAAAAAAGCTCCCCATCTCCCCATCTCCCCATCTCCCCCCGCAACGCGCACGAAGTGGTCTCCCCATCTCCCCCCGCAACGCGCACGAAGTGGTCTCCCCATCTCCCCCCGCA
>NZ_JADBSA010000179.1:0-4668 GCF_020246945.1 Microcystis sp. M113S1
CAATCCCCGCTTGGGATTTACTTCGACCAAGCCCAAAATCGCTGAAACCCAGATATATCAAGGAAAATCATAAATCGAGGTTAACCCTTTGTCCCGTAATGGTTTGAGCCTTTTTTGCTGACCGAAAACGCCTAAGTCCCACTAAAGCAAAAAGAGGTCTTTCCAGACCTCTTTTTTTAAGTTCCAGTGGCAGCCAATTACAGTAAACCTGTATTAGTCCCGGGTTTACCGGTAGCTAACTGCACTTTGACAATTTTGCCGCCCATTTTCATGATGCGTTGTTGCTCACGAAACCAATTATCGTAGGGAACGAGTTTGGTGAAATAGGTATTTTGTAATTCCCGTTGTGTCCGAATGCGGCTTTGGCTAGGAACACAAGCGGTGATTTTGAACATCCGCATGGATTGATTTCTCCTAATCGCTGAAAAACTTGTCGCTTAAACTAACGAAGGCTTTTTCCTAAAATAACAAAGGTCGGGAGTCAAGGATCAATACTAGCTCGTCAAAACCTATCTTGGACAGATTCAGCCTTTAAAGACCTAGCACTCATCCTCGGCTTCCCGAACCCTATTTTGTCCGAGTTCGTTACTTCTAGCTTAAGCCAGAGCTAATGTAGTCGAAGTAAATCCCCATTTCTTTACCCGCATCAGCACCAACTAAACTAGCGGTGACTTCTTTCATCGCTTGGATAGCTTGAACGGTGGAGGAGATGGGTACACCTAAAGAGTTGTAGGTTTCTTTCAGGCCGTTGAGAACGCGCTCGTCGAGGATGGAAGGATCTCCAGCTAACATAGCGTAGGTAGCATAACGGAGATAGTAGTCGAGGTCACGGATACAAGCGGCGTAACGACGGGTGGTGTACATATTACCACCGGGACGGGTTACGTCAGAGTATAACAGGGACTTAGCCACAGCTTCTTTAACGATACCAGCAGCGTTAGCGCTAATGACACTAGCGGCGCGCACGCGCAGTTCACCGGTGGCGAAGTAGCCTTTCAGTTTGCCGAGAGCAGCAGCGTCAAGGTATTTGCCTTGAACGTCAGCAGAGTTGATAACAGAAGTAATTGCGTCTTGCATGGTGGTTCTTCCTTGGGTTTTGCTTAATCTTAAGAGGTTTACGAGGGGTGTGTCTAGAACAATTCACAAAGGAATTATTCTACGACATAGAGCCGATCACGTAATCGAAGTAGGAAGAAGCTTCAGAAGCATCGTCAGAAGACATAAGACCAGTAGCAACTTCTTTCATTGCGCGAACGCTTTGAGCTACGGCACCGATGTCGGTTCCTAAAGATTTGTACATTTCACGCACACCGACCAAACCGATTTCTTCAATCGGGGTGACATCACCAGCAACTACTCCGTAGGTGATTAAACGTAGGTAGTAGTCCATGTCACGCAGACAGGTAGCGGTCATTTCTTCGCCGTAAGCGTTGCCACCGGGGGAAACGATGTCAGGACGTTTTTGGAATAAGCGATCGCCAGCTTGTTTGACGATGGTTTCGCGAGCGCCGGTTAGGGTTTCAGCGATGCGTAAACGAGCGGCACCACTGGTAACGAAGGCTTTAATTCTGTCTAGTTCGCCGGGGCTGAGGTAACGAGCTTCAGCATCAGCATTCACGATCGATTTCGTGACGATACTCATTGATGGATTCCTCCCAACTAAGTGAGATTAATAAACTTAATCTGACATTTTATAGCAGTTGTGGTCACTAGGCTCAAGTTATCTCGTTTCCGCCTCAGCGTCTCAAGACTTCCCTAGCTAGAGCGACCTAACGCAACTATTTTGCGGCATCTGGTTCACCTTCTCACTATTTTCGTAATACTTTTTAACATTTGCCCGAAGAAGGAAGCACCGGTGTGGGGAGCGATTTTTCAGTGAGCAGTAAATAGTAATCAGTAATCAGTGAACCTCGTCTAATATTATCTCAAGACTAAAAGTCTTTCTAGTTAAGGAATCTACCCAAATCAAAATGATTTTAATTGCCTCATATTTTTTCAGTGAAATTGAATTAGCAACGATAGATATACATTTCAGCTATCGAACTACTTAATTAGTACATAGACCAAAAGCAAGCTGTGATTGGGTTATAATTTTTGGAGATGTCTAGTGAACTGAAAACTCGCATCTGATCACTGATCACTGAAAAGGCTGTCACCTGGTTTACCGAAAAATTGGGTTTAAAGCCTCGCCCTTTTAGGGCGACTTTATATGATGTATGATATTAAGAATAGGGGGCCGGGTAAGCAACCGCTTAAAAAACCCAGTCATCGCTGGATGAACGCACCTTGAAAACTAGAGTTATGGGGTTCTATAGGGGAATGCTCCTATAGGTAAAAGCTCTAAGCGTCAAGTACCAAAGAAACCAATGATTTTAGAGGTTTTGAACTGTATCGTAGGGCATACGAGAACAGGCTTCTGTAAGGTCGCGAAAGTCTGAGGAGAGAACCACCTCTGGGTGGGATTTCGCCAGGAATCTAATTCAAGTGGACTCGTTGAGCCAGAAATTCTCAGCAGTGATGCTAGAAGAATCCACGTCCGTAAACGGACGTGGGGTATGTCAACCTAGCCAATTAATGGCCCCTTTAATCCAGTCTTCTGGCTGAGTATTTTTACTAAATAAAGCATCTTGACTGAGGACTGCGATAGCTCGATCGATCTCCTCCCGGCTGTATCCTAAAGCTAAAAGGGTCATCTGCACATCTTCAAGGATTTCCGCTGCCGGTAGTATTGCCGTGGTTGTCGTCGTCGCTTCTCTTAGTTGTCGCCATGCTGCCAATTTAGTTTTTAACTCCAAAGCGATTCTCTCTGCTGTTTTTAAGCCGACTCCGGGGGTTTTGCTCAAAATTTTGGTATTTCCTGTCACTATCGCCACCACAAGTTCCTCAATCCCCAAGGTATCGATTAAAGCTAGGGCTAATTGCGCTCCAACTCCATTGACGGAAAGCAGTTGACGAAACAGATCTCGCTCTGGGGCGGTGCCGAAACCGTACAATAAAGGCTGCTCCTCGCGAAGGAGTAGGTGAGTAAAAATCTGACAACTATCATTGTTATCGTTGCCGATGTCTAGGGCTAATCGCGAGGGAATTTGGATTTCGTAACCGATCTGGTTTACGTCTAAAATCAAGATCAGTCGGTTATTAGGGGTTTTGATCACCTCGATCGCTTGTCCCCGTAAATAATTAATCATTGATTTAATTCTCCTACGAAAATAACCGAACCACAGGGATGACGGTTTTTACTCCCTGAAGGAATGCCGGGGAGATTTTCATTTTTGTTACAATTGTTAACAGAAGTGAATGGCGTAATTGATAACCTAATCTTCTTGGCGTTAGTCCCCAATAATTGGAGAAGATACAAAATGAATGGCAACATTAGAGTCGGAAATCTCTTTGGAATTCCCTTTTATATTAATCCTTCTTGGTTCTTTGTTCTGGGATTAATTACCTTAACCTATGGGGGAGAGTTAAGTCAGTTTCCCCAGTTAACGGGAATCATGCCTTGGCTATTAGGATTTTTTGCCGCTATTCTCCTATTTGCCTCCGTGGTTGCCCACGAATTAGGTCATAGTTTTGTTGCCATCGCCCAAGGTATTGAAGTCAAATCAATTACCCTCTTTTTATTCGGTGGTTTGGCAACTCTCGGCAGAGAATCGAAAACTCCTCTGGAAGCTTTTCTAGTAGCAATTGCTGGCCCTTTAGTTAGTTTACTGCTCTTCGGTATCTTCCTAATTATTGGTTCCAATATTAGTTTAAGCGCGCCCCTGGCGGCGATTCTTTCGCTGCTTGCCTATATCAACCTCGCCCTAGGGTTATTTAACCTGATCCCCGGTTTACCTTTAGATGGTGGTAATATCCTTAAAGCCATCGTTTGGCAAGTAACGGGCAATCCCAATAAAGGGGTTTTATTCGCTAGTCGTTTCGGTCAATTTTTTGGTTGGTTAGCGATTGTCATCGGTGCGCTATCAATTCTCGGAATCAGTCAATTTGGCAGTTTTTGGACGCTATTAATTGGCATTTTCCTCCTACAAAATGCTGGCTTTTCCGCTCAATCAGCTAAGGTTCAAGATTTCTTAAGTCGCTACACCGCTAAAGATGTTATCTCTCCTAATAGTTCTGTAGTGTCGATTAATTTAACCCTGCGCGAGTTTGCTAATAATTATGTTATCGGTAAACAACAATGGTCTAAATTCTTAGTTACCGATAGCGAAGGTAAACTATTAGGAGTGATTAATGTAGAGGCTCTGAAAACGATTCCTACTTCCCAATGGACAGAGGTAAATATCGGCCGGTTATTACAAACTAGCGAAAGTCTCAAACTGGTTTTGTCTAATACTTCCCTCCTAGATGTGGTGAAAATTTTGGAAGGCGAAAATTTATCTCAAGTGACAGTGGTAGAAGAAAACGGCACGGTTTTGGGGTTAATTGAGAAAGCTTCTATCCTTACTTTTCTCGCCCAAGAAACCCAAAGTCAACCCGCTTAATCAGTTATCAGTTATCAGTTATCAGTTATCAGTTATCAGTTATCAGTTAAGTAGGGTTTGCTGAATAAATCTAAAAACCTTATCCAACAAGGTTTTTAGACTTTTTTGACCTCAAAAAGTGCCGACCCTTGGAGTGATTGGGGGGAAAATTCAGGGACTTTTTCCCTGAAAATTAGGTAATTGACCA
>NZ_JADBSA010000018.1:0-9332 GCF_020246945.1 Microcystis sp. M113S1
AAAGTCTAATTCTTCTTGCTTTTTCCAATCGGTCAACATTGAAGAGGTTTCAGCATATCCTACTCTTTCTTGCTTTTCATACCAAGCTAGTGTTCGTTCGTGGAGAGCTTTATTGTAAACAAATCTTACACAGCCCAAGGTGCGCCGCAATAGCGACTCTTGTTCTGGTGTGGGGTAAAATCGGTAAGAATAGGCTTTTTCCAGGTCTCACATTTTAGCATATATTTGGTAAATGCGCTAGTATTTAACGGTAAAGCCGTCGTGAAACGACGGGGTTTCAGACCCAAAATTTTCGATGAAAGATCAAGCCAATTCCCTGTATGAATACGACTTCTACGGGTGGACAGAGCTACAAGCGAAAGCTCTAGCCAACCGACAGGTAGAAGCTCTGGACTGGCAAAACTTACGGGAGGAAATCATTTCCTTGGGTAAACAAGAATATCGAGAACTGGTGAGTCGTCTAACCGTTTTGGTAGGACATCTTCTCAAATGGGAATATCAGCCAGATAAACGTTCTCGCAGCTGGTTTTTGACGATTAGAGAACAGAGACGAGCGATCAGACGGCATCTAGAGGGTAATCCTAGTTTAAAATCCCGGATACCGACGGCTTTATCCGATGCTTTCGAGGCCGGGGTCGATTTGGCTTTACGCGAGACGGATTTACCGATACGGACTTTTCCCTCTCACTGTTCTTTCACCTTCGAGGACATCATGGCCGACCATTTCCTCTGCGATACGAGTCAGGATTGGTCGTAAATTTAACGGTTATACCACCTCGACGGGATCTGTATCTCAACAAGTAATTTAAATACGCGGGCAGCTGATTCTTTTTTTTTACTCTCTCCCTTCAATAATTTTAATTTCTTCCTCGCTTAATCCATAGAGTTTATAAACAATTAGATCGATCAATTCATCGATGGTGCTTAATTGTTGTTTTAGGGGTAAAAGTTTCTCTAGACTGGTTTGATATTCTTTTTCTAGGGTTTCCTGTATTTGGCGATCAAGCAAGTTAACGCTAATTTTCTTTTTGTTCTTTTTCAGTATCTCCCCAAGTTGCTCGAAGCTAAGATGAGGTTCGCTTTTTTGATAGTCACCGAGATAGTTTTGGATTTTTGATTTGTTGGTTAAATTATTGATCGCACTGCCGATCATTCTCTCTAAATATCTCAAAAAGCTTTTGATTTCTTTTTGTTTTTCCCGATTTATCTCGATCATCTGTTCTGCTAAGTAGGCCAGAATATCATGGACTATATCAGTTTCCTCTCTCCTAATATGCTCCTCGATTTCCTTTAATATCTCTTGCTTTTCTTGATAACTTTTAATAAGTTTCTCTAAACACCGTTGACGGCGATCGCTATTGGTGTTAAAAGATATTTTAGGAACTAATAAGGATTCTAACTCATAACCATTTATATTATTATTTGTGCTAGTTAAATTAAATCTCCAGTCTAAAAAATTTGAGTTCATTAAAGCTGCCATAAATCCTAGACTATAACCGTCTATGCTAGAAAAATAGCCAGTTGTATGAGAACAAAAATAGTTTTCTGGTAAGATTGTAGCGATTAATCTTCGATAATTATCAATTGCGGCATAACGTTGATAAACAACTCTTTTATTTTTATAACTGGAAGCTTTTAAACTATCACCATGTTTTGATAAGTAAAGTTCCCGATTAAAATATATATCTTCTCCTTGTTTAGGTTCTACAATTGCGTATCTAGAAATATGCGATCCACGAATGACCTCTACACCTTTTTCTTTATCGCTGATATAAGGTTTAAATGAACTATTAATCATTAGTTCTCCCGGTGAAGCTTTTATATATTCTCCTAGCTTAGATAAATTCGTATCTTTGGCCAGTTTTAATAAGAGTTCCCAAGAAGAATTATCTAAAGTAGGAATTGACAGATTATCTTGATCAAACTCAAAAAAGTTACTTTGTAGTGTTTTATAGCTTGGTGATTGCTCTAAAATGAGTTTACCTGGATTACTTTTTACACATATCTCGTGGGTTTCACATGGATAAGCTTTACATAGTATATAGATACAAGTCGATAATTTTGCATCAATAAAAACTCGATTATTGGGATCATCTTTTTGTGGAAATTGTTCAATAAAATCTATTTGAAAGTTTTCTAAAATATACCTTCTTAGCTTCAATGTAAACTGATCGGCCAGTAAAGATAATGGCACAATAAATCCATGTCTGCCATTAATTCTTAACAAATAAACAGCCTGAGAAATGAAAAGTCTATAAATATTGATTCGGTTGCCTAATCCATAGGTAAATCTGGCAGTTAATTTAAAATATTTTATGTCATTATCAACATCGATTTTCCCTTCTTCTGACAATTCATCATAAGGAGGATTACCGATAACTGCATCAAAACCGGGGTTATCTTTCCAAGAAGCGGAATCAAGATCGATAAAAACTTCGGGAAATTCCAGATCCCAGTGAAAAAAGCGCTTATCTTTATATAAACTAGCTGCTTGGTCTAAAATTCGTTGGTCTGATGGGGGTAACTTATCCCAATTAATTGCCGATATATTGCCACCGTAACGCTGCAGAAACTCGATAGCAGTTTTAACCCCAAAAAAGCGAGAGAGGAAAACATCTAATAAACGCTTGTAGGGTTTAGCTTGACTATCAAAATCACGGAATAACTGTTCACTTGCTTCCACTTCAGCAAAAGTCGCATCGCTGAGGGTACTAATTCCCCGCATAATTTCCGCGGCCCGAAGTAACCCGACAAAAGGGCCAGTTAAAAGAGTTAATTGACCACTTTCTTCCTCAATCATAGCGGCTTCTGCGTCCTTGGCGGTAGTTCCGATCAGAGAGTTACCACAACGTAAATGATGATCCAAAAAACTCAAAGGTGCGCCCACTGTGAAAGAATGTAACCAGAGACTAACCTTGGCCAATTCTACGGCCATCGGATTGATATCTACCCCATAAATACAGCGCTTCATCACCACTCTTTGTAATAATTGCGTTGGTTCAAGGGTGGGAGAATCGAGAATAATTCCCTGTTGTCGGAGATTGTCGATAATATTTTGTCGGGTGGTTTCCAACATGGTTAAAACGGGATTATCTTCGGGATAAAGATTGAGAATCTGGATTAACTCATCCGTGAGATAGTCCACTGCTTCCACTAAAAAATGTCCGCTGCCCATGGCGGGGTCACAGAGTTTAAGATCAAGTAAGGTGGTGATCGCTTTTTTTTCTAAGCGTTGTAGCTCTTTTTGTAATCCCTGCTGACTGAGATTTCCTAAACGTCTATCGGCACTTTCTTGTCTTCGGGTGGCGATTTCTGTCATTAAATCCCCGAACTGTTGCGCTCTTTGCTCTAAAATTGGTTTGAGGGTATGACTGACAATATATTTAACAATGTAATCGGGAGTGTAATAGGAACCAGTGGCCTTTCTTTCTCCCCGATCATTTTCCAGATGTACCGATTCCCCCTCAATCACGATGCGATATTCCAGTAATCCTTCGTAAATTGATCCTAACTGTCGCACACCTAAAAAACTATAGTCGATCGGCTGTCCCTCAAAACGTGCTAACTTGTCTAAGATGGGCGCTAAAACCGCATCGGATAACTTATATTGACCGAGAAAACAATTCACCCGGCCTTCTTCCATATCAAATAAACCCCCGTTGTAACGAGGTACGGCTAAATTAGCATCCCCTCGATCGACAATGCGAAATAAACTGAGGAGAGCATCGTATATTCCCGTCGAGGTGCCACTAAAGACCTGCTGACGATCGATTTTAACGGCAATTTCTCGCGTCTTTTGCAATAAGCTATAATCGCGATAGTCTCCCCTCACCGGCAGCAAGTCCCGCGCTTCCGCGTAGAGAAGAAATAATAATTTATACAGCAGGGATAAACTCGCCTCGTACAATAAGTCTGGCTGTATGTCTGTATTTAATGATACAAAACCTTTAGAAATATCGGGAAAAATGCGATCAAAGACTAACTCTTTTAACTCGTTACCCACTCTGGTGGCATAGGTGGTACTCCCCTCCCGGACCCGTTCAAGGAAATTCTGACCGTGAATATCCTTAATAAAAGCCTCTTGACGGAAAAATAACCAGAAATACCGAAATTTTTGCCGATCTCCCCCTTCTAATAGTTCCATCAAATCTACCAGATAAAATTCCGTGGCAGTGGAGGACGCTTGACGGTAATATAAGCGCCATTCCCGACCATTGGTGAGAATACCCCAATCTACCCCCGTCCCCGTCAGATAATTGGTGATCTGAAAGGAAGGATTACTATTTTTCCAGATATCTCGCTGATCATTCTTAGAAACGTCACTAAGAGAACGTTGCCAGTATTTAGCCTCAGCGATCGCTAAAACTTGACGATAAAAGGCTTTTTCATTATTCTGGAAGGAATAGGCTTGATAACGGTCATTTTCTCCGGCAAATAGAGCATAATCTGGCCTTTCTGACCTTCCTTTTCCTCTACTGCTTACCTGCGGTATATAACTAAAACCGAGAATTTCTAGAATCGGTTGTATTAATTCTGCTTCCGTTTGCGCTTCGTTAAGAGTCGGCAAAATCGCCTTTTTTTGTTGATAAAGACTCTCTAAGCGGGAAAATGCCCCTGATACATCCTCTTGCCATTCCCCAGAATCCGGCAGCCGATGCTCAAGATAGTGTTGAGAAAAAAGCGGTTTATTGCTTGTTTGTCCTGACATGGCTGATTATCCTAGCATTGAGGGTATCTAGCCTAAAAATGAAGGGTTCGCAGGCAGGCACGGATTCCCATTATACAAGAAGTATAAGGCAAGTCTCCGATTTTGTCAAGGGTTTTGGCCAAAAAAAAATCGCCAAGACTTACCACAGCCGCAGGCTTGAATCGTAACTTATAATGGGGATAAAAGTTAAAATTCTTCTTATTTCAAGCTACCGACTGGACTGCGGTAGTCACCGATGACTGATAACTGGTAACTGAAATGACCCCCCAAGCAATCCCTAAACTCAATCACTTGCCCTCTGTCCTAGCCAGAGAGGGAGCCGTCTGCCTAGAATTAGAAGATGGAGTTGCTATATTTCGAGCTTCCACTGCCGTTCAGACTCGGATTGAAGAATTACTCCAACTAGAGAAAGAATCAGCAATTACCCCCGCAGAAAAGCAAGAACTCGATGCCTACGAAGAAATTGACGACTACCTCAGCTTTGTCAATCGTACCTTGCGGAATCTCAGTCAAAACCCCTCTTAATGTCTAAAAAGTTTTCCTCAGTTATCCAATCAGAAATTCGCATCCGTGCCAATTATTTATGCGAGTATTGCCATGCCTTAGAAAAATGGCAGTATGTTGCCTTTACGATAGACCACGTCATTCCCTTAACTCAAGGAGGAGATGACGGCTTGGATAATTTGGCCTTGGCTTGCTTTCACTGCAACCGCCGCAAGGGAAATCTGGTCTCTATCAAAGACTTAGCTTCAGGGGATGACATACCTCTCTTTCATCCGAGAAGGGAGCGTTGGCAAGACCATTTTATTTGGTCGGCAGACGGTCGAGTAATTATTAGCTTGACGGCAGTGGGAAAAGTCACGATTGCAGCTTTAGACTTAAATCGAGAGAGGGTAATTGACATTCGCCAAGCTGACATACTCCTCAAGCGACATCCACCGCCGGGAGATCCCGTCTTTGAAGAATGTCGATTAAATTAGCAAGATTGTCGGTAAATTTGCGGCTCTCTTATTCTTTGTGTGATCAGTTTAACTTATATAGAAGCGATCGATCTTTGTGTTCTCTGTGTCTCTGTGGTTCCTTCCACTCGCTCGCCCGCAGGACTGTATCTTAGAATACATTTTACCCACCGAACCTAAGAGAGCCAATTTGCGCTTTATCAATGTTTTGATTGTGCTAGGACAGTAATGCAGCGGCCAACAGACAAGCAAAGGGAAGGGAAAGCGATCAAAATGAAAAATCCCTATCATGATCAACAGGTTATTATCGTCTCTGATTCAGAGCAGGGTATCTAGCCTAAAAATGAAGGGTTCGCAGGCAGGCAGGGATTCCCACTATACAAGAAGTATAAGGCAAGTCTCCGATTTTGTCAAGGGTTTTGGCCAAAAAAAAATCGCCTCTGGGAGGCGGGGGTGAAAGGTATCACCCCAACAGAAATATTAAACGCCAAAAGACTTACCACAACCGCAGGTTTGACTGGCGTTGGGATTAGTGAATTGGAAACCACCGCCGATCATCGCGTTGCTGTAATCTAACATGAGACCGTAGAGATAGAGCAGGCTTTTTTTATCAGAGACAATTTTAAAGCCATCGTAATCGAAAACCTCATCTTGAGGGCCAATATTGCTAGGATGCTCAAAATCCATCATATAGGACATTCCCGAACAACCACCTTGACGCACACCCACGCGCAGACATAAATCCTTGCCCTGTTGCTCTTTGAGCATGGTAAGGTGTTTGAGGGCAGCCTCACTGAGTAAAATTCCTTTTTCTTGAGTCTGAGTAGCTTGTGTCATCTTTAGCAGGAACTCCTAAACGCAGTTGAAGGGGACATATAAAACTTTACCTTCTCCTATCCATCTTAACGATAGTTGAGGGCTGTTGACTGAATTACTGTTTACTTTTCCCAGCCTCACAGGGGTTATAAGGCAAAAAAGAGCAAAAAACTGGGATTATTAATTAAATAGCGTTGCCAGAGACGACTAGGTTCTTAAAACAAACCATAGAGCCATTCTAAGCCGATTTTCATCACCAAACCGGGTGCTTGAGACAATTCGCCTTCCCTGGGGGGAGGAAAATCAAATCAGGAAAACACTGCTTTGGGGATGCCGAAAAAGCAGCCAGAAAATATCAAAAGAAATTCACCTTTCTAAGCGGAGATTAGTGCCACTGCTATCGGTGCGATAAACCCAAGTTTTTTGCTTATCAGTCAGAATAATTCGCCATCCTTGCACCAGTGCTTGGGTACAGAGTTCTCCCGGTTTAGCTAATCCTAAACAACCATCGGGCCAGGTTTGTGGTTGTGCTGCTTGAATTTGCAAGCGATTAACGGATATATTGGTTTTCCGACTCAAATCTTGACGGGTAGCGGCGATGACCGAATTAGGTGGCTCAGGAGATGCTAAACTAGGTGATGCTAAGAGGAGAGAAAGCAGACTCATTAGCATTAAAATGCCAGTTGATACCCGAACAATTCTCGTTTTACAGATTTTTACTTGCTGGCTTTGGCTAAAATTTTTTCTAGATATCATCTTTAGTCCTGCCCCTTTTCTGGGAATATTAGTTTTATCAAATCTTCCTGTTTATTATCAGTATAACCGATACTATGTTCCCTCTCTGGTTTTCGAGTCCATCGGTGTTTTCTCAAGAAAATTCCATCGTCCAAGTTCCTTCTCCTGAACCGGCGGTTAAAACCTCTCCCCCCAATTCTGCTTGGCTTTATAGCACAATTGCATTAACTATTGCTGTGATCGGTTTAATTATTTACGGCAAATTACAAATAGAACAGATCAAAAAGAAAGTTAAGCTTGAACAACTTAAAAGTAAAGATTTGGAAAAAAACTTGAAGTCAGCACTTCATACTATCAAACAAATGGAAATTAACCCCGATCTTGTCTATTCTAGAGCATTTAATCTTAATTATTTGCGGATGAGAATGGATGAGGAGATTTTTCATTACTTCATTGTTAACCAAATTAAGATAAAGATAGCTAAATTGATCGGCGAAGCTTTACGACTAAATACAGCTAAAAATGCCCTGGGAATCGTCGGTGCAGAAAGACAGATTAATAAAACTTTTGATGTCACCTGCCAGGTGGAAGCACAGGAAGGGGAAGGAAAATCGAATAAAGGGGTTTTATTTCGGATTCAGATTAAACTGACAAAACTTCCCCCTCAAACCAGTTACGCTACTGTTAACGAGATTATTAATTGTATAGAAACCTTTCTTTATGCGGACTCAGATCAAGCCAATTGGCAGCCAGCTATTCATGGACAAATAGTTTTAATGAGTTGGGATCGAAAAGCGAAACCGATTCCTTTATTGGTATTAGAACGCTAGGCGTTGCTGATTTGAGATATTTTGGATACGATGCACACAGTTGACATTCA
Organism: Microcystis sp. M113S1; assembly: GCF_020246945.1. Classification (NCBI taxonomy): domain Bacteria; kingdom Bacillati; phylum Cyanobacteriota; class Cyanophyceae; order Chroococcales; family Microcystaceae; genus Microcystis; species Microcystis sp. M113S1. The sequence continues at coordinate 8,099 of NZ_JADBSA010000018.1, forward strand.
TATCTTGATTCAGCAACCCCAATTGTCAAACCAGAGCAGGTAAAAAGAGCCGTAAACTTAATTAACAATCGGCCTCAAAAATGCCTTGACTATCAGACCGCAAATGAGGTATTCTGTCAGGGGAGAGCGGCCTAGTGATGCAATTCAGACTTGAATTGGCTGAACAATCAGAAGAAGGACTCAATGTCAGTTTTCGTTACCATTCCCTGAAAACTCCCGTCTCTTTAAGTGGCGATGCCGATTAAAATAGATGAGGATGAACTATTTTAGATGGATGGGCTTATGTTATCTTTTTTCCTCCGTTGGTTGATTACCGCCGTCTCTTTATTGATTACAGCGCGAATAGTACCCGGTATAGAAATTAAAGATTTTACCGTGGCTTTGATAGCTGCTGTCGCTTTGGGTTTAATTAATGCTATCATTAGACCCCTGTTGATTCTTTTTACCCTGCCTTTAACCATTTTGACCCTAGGGTTATTTATTTTTGTGGTTAATGCCATTTCCTTTTCTTTAGCCTCCTATTTTATCAGTGGCTTTGAGGTAAAATCATTTTTTGCTGCTTTATTCGGTTCGATCGTGGTTTCGATCATTTCAGGAGTTTTAAATGGTTTTTTTGTTGACTAAAGTGGGCAATAATTCGGTTGTTTAAAACAGCTTTGCTTACTCTGATCTAGAGACGTTGATTATAACAACGTCTCTCTATTTTTTTGGGGATGAGTAAATCTCTACTGATTTGCTGTAGCTTTTGTGGTTAAGTAGCTGGTTATAATTAAATTGAAGATGGATTTTGGGTTCGATCCCTCCTTAATCCCCCCTTAATAAGGGGGGCATCTGAAAGTTTTTAACACCTACCTACTTAAAAATCAGGAAAATTTAATCCCAAGATTTCCATCTCAAGCAGCCAGAGCAAGTTCAATTACTGTTAAAATAAGTAAGTAGTTATAATTAAATTGAAGATAGATTTTGCCTCTTATCCCCCCTGCCCCCCTTGATAAGAGGGGTGCCGATAGGCGGGGGGATCTGATAATTTTTAACGCCTACCTACTTAACTGGAATTGTTGAGCTAAGTAGGGTCTGCTGAAAAAGTTTTTCGGTGGGGGTTGGGGGTTGGGGGATGGGGGATGGGTTTTACCGATTTTCAGGTGGTCAACTACCTAATTTTCAGGGAAAAAGTACCTGAATTTTCCCCCTGATCACTCCCATGCCTGGTACTTTTTGATTGACAAAAAGTCTA
>NZ_JADBSA010000180.1:0-7717 GCF_020246945.1 Microcystis sp. M113S1
CAGGTGGTCAATTACCTAATTTTCAGGGAAAAAGTCCCTGAATTTTCCCCCCGACCACTGCAAGGGCTGGCACTTTTTGAGGGGAAAAAAGTCTAAAAGTCTTATACAACAAGGTTTTTAGATTTATTCAGCAAACCCTAAGTAGCATTAATTGTGTTATGATTAAATAAAACAAGCTCTAATCTAGAAAAATGTTGACTCAATCTCCCCCCAAAACTCTCAGCTTAGAAGAATATCGTAATTTAGAAACTATAGCCGAGGTTAAACACGAATATCACGACGGGGAAATTATCGAGATGACAGGGGGAAGCATCAATCATAATAGTATTCTCATTAATCTGATTGTCCTGCTAAAATTAGCTTTAAGAGGAACTAATTATCGTCTTCAATCTAGCGATCTACGTCTATGGATACCCCAGTATAATCGCGGTTTATACCCAGATTTAATGATCATTGCGGGGGAACCATTATTTAGTGATAATCGCAACGATGAAATTTTAAATCCCTGTCTAATTATCGAAGTTTTATCCCCTTCCACCTCCAGTTATGATCGAGGTGATAAATTTCGTTATTATCGTTCTATACCCCAATTAAACCAATATCTTCGCGTCAGTCAAGGGGAGATACTAATAGAATCCTATAGCAAAACATCAGAAAATCATTGGTTACTGCAAGAATACATCCCAGCTAGGGGAATTATCTCTCTGGATTCCTTAGGAATTAGCTTAAATCTTGCCGATATTTACGAAGGAATTGATTTTAATCTCAACTCCTAACTTTAGCTATCTTTTAAGAAGACGTACTAAAAACAATTTTACCATCTTTTACCGCTACTAAACGCAAAGTTAAAGGTCCAGATGTATTCGTTTTACTAGCAGCAATTGCCTCAAGTGTCTCGATAGAATTACCCGACTTTTTGACTTGACCAATAAAGTTAACTACCGTAGTTAATAACCCATCTTCCACTTGAATTGACCCTAAAACTCCCGCACTTCTAGCGCGAAATTGAGCCGAAGCTAAAAGTAAATCTAAGCGCTTTTGTAGGTCTTCTTCTGTCATATTTTGGGGATCGATAGAAACGGCAGCGATTACCTGTTTCTCCTCAAAAACTCTTTGATTGGGAACCACATCAGCAAAGACACGAATCTCGCTTTCTCCTAAGACATAATTACCTGCTGAAAGGATTCTCACCACATATTCTTTACCGTCCTGTAATTGTTGACTTAACTGTTCTACCTGTGCTTTTGTGATCTTAACTAAACGCTGGTCAAAATTAGGCTGATTCGGTTGGGTAGCACGGATAGCATTTATATTCGCTTCTCGCAATAACTTATCAATAACAGCGACAATAGCTTGGGGATCAACAATACGAAAAGCTCCAAAAGATAATACCTGTCCCCGGAAAATAGCGATTTGTTTTTCCCGCAATTCTTGATAGGTTTGATAGTATTGTTCTAAAACTTCCACTTCCCGCTTAAGAAAAGCCATTTGGGTTTCTAAATCTTTTAATTTTCCCTCACGCTGTTCCAAAGCCAAATTTTTATCCACAATCGAGCGATCGAGTTCTCCAATACGTTGATCCCGGCGATCAATTTCTAGCTGTAGGGTTTTTTGTTGAGTTTCTAACTGTTGAAGTCGCGCTTGTCTAGCTGTTAATAACTTTTGTTGATTAGCCAACTCTTTATCTCTAACTTGAACGGTGGTTTGTAGTTGATTTATCTGACTAGAAAGAATTGATTTTTGTTGGAACAATTGATCCCGTTGACTGGTTAACTGTGCCTTTTGATTAGTTAAAATAACTCGTTCATTGTTTAAATTAGCCACTTCCTTCCGAAACTTTTCCAACTGTCCCGAAACTAATCGCAAACGTTGACGAGAAGCTTGATAATTTTTATTAAGAACCTCTAGACGTTTCTGCACAGCTATCTGTTCACTTTTAGCCGTTTTTAAAGCCTTTTCCACCTGATTTTTTTGTTCGGTGGTTTTTCTTACCTGACTTTCCAAATCCTTAATAGCGGCACGACGTTCATTTAAAAGACGATCCAGTTCAAAAACCCCTTGACGCAGGGATTTACTAGAAGCAAACAAGACAATTAAAGTCGAACCGGCGATCAAAATTCCCGTTACAATCGTCATTAAAGTTGCGGTTTGTTTCGGACGCAGATTAAATAAACGCATCCTTTTCTTACCGATACGACTCCCTATGCGATCGCCAACTGCCGCTATCAGACCACCTAAAACCACGATGGCCAAAACTAAAATATAAGCGCTAGTCATCCAGAATTTAAGTAAATTGTTGACTGAGAGCGACGGGATTATGGACAGTAATTTTCTTCTTGTAAATTGAGACCATTTCTTGATCCCGCAGCTCTCCCAATAAACGGGTGACAGTGACGCGGGTAGAACCGATCGCTTCTGCGATCGCTTGGTGAGACAATTTTAGGTCAACCCGGATGCCATCGGTGGTGGGAACCCCAAAATCACGACAGAGAATTAATAAAAAACTGACCAAACGCGAACCCATATCCCGGTGAGCCAAGGTTTCGATCATCATTTCCGTTTGCAGAATCCGCGAGGACAACCCCTGCAACATCAACATTGATAAATCGGGATTATTGCGGAGCGATCTTTCTACTTGCTCGATCGGGGCCGAGAGTAATTCTACCGGAGTAAAAGCCACGGCATGATAAAAACGATCCGATCGCTGACCGGTGAGTAAGGATAGCACACCAAAGACGCTATTTTCCCGCAGTAGAGCCACGGTAATTTCTTCTCCCGCTTCATAGACTCGCGATAACTTAACCGCTCCTTTAAGCAAAAAATAGACTCTTTCGGCCGGATCTCCCGGGAAAAAGATAGTTTTGCCACGCTCGAACAATTCCACCACCGGGGGGAAATTGCCGCTGCCGATTCGACGGAACACATCTGCTAGGGGTTTATCTTGTATTAATGATAAGTCCATCTCACATCCAAAAAAGGGGAAAATTGTTTTTATTATGCAACGAGTGTCACCTCTATTAAACATAACCGCTGCCTAAACTGGGAAAAGTTTTGGGCGCTTTTTGCCAGACAATGGGGAAGGGGTGATCATTGCTGCCCCCTTATCTGTATCCCTATTATACCGAATCTCGCTGGGGTCGGCTATTGGGGAGATTTTTGTAAGAGAAACGAGAACTATGTTAGATTTAACGGGAAAAAACGCCCTAGTGACAGGAATTGCCAATAATCGCTCGATCGCTTGGGGAATTGCCCAACAACTCCATCAAGCTGGTGCAAATATCGGTGTCACCTATCTCCCCGACGAAAAAGGCCGCTTTGAGAAAAAAGTGCGAGAATTGGCCGATGAACTTAATCCCGCTTTTTATGTCCCCTGCGATGTCCAAAATGACCAACAGGTAGAAGATACTTTCGCTACAGTGGCGGAAAAATGGGGCAAACTGGATATTTTGATTCACTGTCTCGCTTTTGCCGATAAAGAGGGTTTAACGGGCGATTTTACCGCCATTCCTCGGGAAGCTTTCACTAAATCTCTAGATATTAGCACTTTTTCCCTAACCCGTCTAGCGCGATCGGCTAAACCTTTGATGACGGAAGGGGGAAGTATTATCACTCTTACCTATCTCGGTGGTGTCAAGGTAATTCCTAACTATAATTTAATGGGGGTAGCAAAAGCCGGTTTAGAAATGAGTGTTCGCTATTTAGCCGCGGAATTAGGGGGCCAAAAGATCCGAGTTAACGGTATTTCCGCAGGTCCAATTCGCACCTTAGCATCTTCAGCCGTGGGGGGAATTCTTGATATGATCCATCATGTGGAAGAAATCGCGCCTTTACATCGCACGGTGACACAAATTGAGGTGGGAAATACGGCCGCTTTTTTAGCCAGTGATCTTGCTAGTGGTATTACCGGACAGATTATTTATGTAGATTCCGGTTACGAAATTATGGGAATGTAGTTTTATTCAGTTATTAGTTATTAGTGTCACGAGGTTCTGAAGGGGGATTTTTGACTTCTTTGGGGTTAATTGCGATCGGACTGAAGGTTCGTTTAGTTTTTTAACAATTTATTCCCTATTTTCAAGCAATTTCTCAATTATGCGGTGAGAAATGCGAAAATTAGTCTGTTGTAGTCGGGCTATAGTATCTGAAAGCTCGATTAAGCCTCGGCTTGATGCGTCGTCTAAAATTCCGAGAGTGCCAATAATAGGAATTCCCCGCTCGCTGGCAATTCGCCGACCCAAGCGTTCATCGATAATCAGCAAATCGGCGGGTAAGGTTTGAGCGAGGGTGATAGCGGCCTGTTCTCCGGGGTCGAGAATATTTAGGGTTTCATCAATCGTTTGAACAGCCTCAATGATAAGCCAAGAGGGTGGATTGGCGATCCATTGCTGAAGAATGGCCGGTGCATCTGCATCAAGCATTTCACCGCGAACCACATCGGGAATGATAATCTGTCCAAATAAGCGGGGGAATAGGTCGATCTGGTCAATGAGCAGTAAATAGTTGATAGGTGAGGTATCAGAAACGACTATCATAAAAGACTATGATCGTGTTTGTTGCGAAGTTGCTGAAGAGTCTTGCGATCGCTCTCTAGATCGACTTCATTGTAATGTAAATCGGCATCATGGTTTTTCAAAAAAGCATCCACCACCCAACGAGAAGATAGACCTAAAATACTTCCGACCTCGGCACTGGTGATTTTTTCCGCTCGGTAGGCCTGCACCACCAAAGCCTCTAAAATTTCACGGGGAAGATTATTGTAGTTGTAATGTTGAAGCAATTCATCGGGAATATCGATAGTAATTTTCATGATTTAGCTTCCTTTTTTTTGGGGTTTACTGATAATGTTTATAGAACATAGGTTGGATTGAAGCATGAAACCCAACGCCCCCATTCTACACCTTCTCAACAGAATTTAGTATAACTTTTGGATATGGATAAAGCTGGTATTCCTATTAGTTCGCTTCAAATAATTTCCAAATCTCTTTAATAGAAATATAGATACCGAGAACAGCACCTAGCAAAAGAGGGATTTGACTATCCGAGCCAAGGCATTTCTGAAAATTTTCATCGGTTAACACTTTATAGACCACCTTAAATAGTGTAAATGCAGTCCACAAAGTTAACCCAGAAACGAAAAGAATTTCTAGATAAGATTTATTGTTTCCCCGTCTTGGCTGTTTTTTTGTAACCAGTGCCACGCTTGCGGTAATGACCAAAGTTCCGATTAACAAAAGAAAGTTTTCAATGTTAACAATCTTCATCAAAAATTTATGCTGATTTTGTTTTTCTAAAGGTAATATACCATCCGCAGCCCGCCGCTAATATCGCACCAATAAACGCGCCGTAAACTCCCGCAATCGCTCCCCCTAGGGCCGCACCTCCCACCGTCACCACCATCAGGCGATCGGCTTTATCCCAAAATCGAGAAGAAGTAGCACCCCCCTTATCAAGGGGGAATCGGGCTAATTTTTGGGCAGTTTTTACCCAATCTTGGCTAGGAATAACATCATTAATAAATATGGTCTCGAAATCTAAACTATCGGGAAAAATGACGCTTAAACTTTTGGTGCATTCTTGGTTAGCATAGGCTGCGTCTAATTCTTCGATCGCTTTTTTATAAGCTTTTTCTAGGGGGGGATAATCCTTGATAAGTTGCCGCAATTGTGTTGCTGCCTGGGGTTGTTCTTCCCTTAGTAATCGTCTAATTGCTTCGAGCGATCGCTGTAGATATTCTGGCAAGGGTTCAGTCTGCTGTGCGAGGGCGATTAGCAGCGCTTCAAGATCGATAATTGTTTTGGGAATTTCCATAAGTTTAGTCCTGTCCAGTCAGGGTATAGGCTGCCCAATGGTAAGGATCGCTATATTCTGTTAGTTGATCTAGCCCTATTGTACTGCCTTCCTTCAAAGTATTCGCCGCCCTCACCTCCAGTCGATCGACCCCTTCCATTAGGGAGGGAAGTAGCCGAAGTTGCTCGATCCAGTCAGCTAGTTGCTGCCAAGTGATGTTTTTTAACCAATTTTGTGTATTTTTCAGAGCTAGAGCCGGGGATTCACCCGCTAATAATCTTTGATAAAAGTTAATCATAAACCAAGCACTAGAAATCTCCTTCACCGGCCAGAGGGTACTGACCACATTAGTCGCACCCGCTGCCCGGAAAGCACTGACGAGGCCGACGTATTCGGTGGTAATGCCATCCTTACCGGTGAGAGCAGTTTCACAGGCAGCCAGACAGACGAGACGGTAACTAGAGAGGTTCAGTCCGTTGATATCCCGGACGGTCAATAAACCATCGCTAAGGGCGATCGCAGAGGCTTGGGGGCGAAAAGAGTCATAAAAGCCGTGACCGGTGAAATGGAAGGTTTTATAGGCATTTTCGAGGGCTTTGCGGACATTTTCCCGTGAGGCCTTTTTCGGGCTAATTCTCGCGCTCGGTTGCAGGATATGGCTAATAATCGCCGATTCCAGTTGGGCGAAATCCATGGGTTTTTGCTCCGTTTTGGGGTCTTCGACACTGAGGAGGGGAGAATAGGAGAAATCGCCGGACTGGGGACGCAAACCAACCTGAGCAGAGGGGAGATAGGTAGCGGTGTATTTTTCGGGGAAGAGGGTATGTAGGGGGAAGCGGTGCAGATCCCGGTGGGGGATGAGAATGAGGGAATTAACGGAAACCGGCAAATGTGCGAGAATTTTATCGATCTGTAAAATCCGCTTTAATTGGGCAAAACAGTTGTTAAGTGACAATCTCCACGGATGATTTTGTTTATTCTCGGTTTCTTTTTTACTAGCATAGTCGCGGTATTGTTTATCCCATTCGGTTAACCAAGTCCGAAACTGTCGCGCCTGTTGATAACGTTGCTCTCTTTCCAGAATTACGGGATCAGCGTCTGCGGTGATAATAAAGGTGGTGAGATTGTCCTCGCTGAGATACCAGTAAATAATCGCCTTATTCGGACTTGTCAGGCTTTGGATGGTGGCATAATCGGGACTGGTGGGGTTTTCTTGCCAACTATCGAGAATCCAAGTCAAACAACGATTTTTATAAAATTCTGCCTGTTCAATTGCGTCTAGGGGATGATTTTCCTCGATCAGTAAATCGATTTCTAGGTGACTAAAACTGCTGAATTTGGCCTCAAAAGCGGGTTTATCGCCTTTCTGGGCGCGTAGTCGGTTGAAAAGGTCGCGTCCCTGTTGTTGATAGAATCGCGCTTGAGTGATTTCCTGTAGGGAAAGATGAGCGCGGATCAATCCTTGCAGAATTTCTAAATGATCTTCCGGGAAGTCTTTTTCGCTGAGAATCGGTAAAGCGATTTGATAATGTCGGATTGCTTCGCGCCAATAGGGACTAGCATTCTCTTTATATCGGGAATGTTCCAGATAAGCTTCCCCTAGATAGCGATAAATTTGCCCCCACGGAGGCGATCCTTGAATGAGGTGGGGAAGTGCCTCCCGGAGAGCGAAAATATGGGGTTCTCGGTCATTAAGGGCTACTATCGGTTTAGGATAAATGAGAGCTTCTAGACTAGGCGTAGAAATGCGATTTTTGCTCAGAGAACAAATGGCCCACCCTCGATTATCCCAAGCTTCATGCAAATCGGGTTTAAATTCTAAAGCTTGATCGTAGGATGCGATCGCTTCTTCATACCTTCCTAAGTTAACTAACGCAACCCCTCGGTTGGTCCAAGCTTCATGCTTATCGGGTTTAATTTCTAAAGCTCG
>NZ_JADBSA010000181.1:0-3524 GCF_020246945.1 Microcystis sp. M113S1
ACCTTGACAACAGATAGTAAGGGGTTTCGTTCAGAAAAGACTTCAAATTCGGCCTTGAACGAGTAAAACTTTCTAGGAAATAAGGTTGAACATGAGATTTTTTCGACTTGTTCAAAGTGGCCGTCCGGCATTCGGACACTCAAAACGGACGGGTCGAAAGTGTCAGACTTAAGCAATTAAGCGTTTTTCGCTATCTGCGTCAACCCCGTTGACGCGACCACCCTAAAAAGGTGGCGTGGTGAGGAATCGCCGTCCGTTTTACGGCGGCGAGGATGTCAACAATTTGGCAGTTTAGCGAGCGGGACGTTAGTTTTTAGGGAGAAGCGGCAAAATTATCAAATAACCACGAAAGCAAGGAAACAATCAAACCGCCAGAAAAGGAAATTATCGCCACGATCGCCTCGCTACCAAGATAACGCGATAAAAAACTGCCTTGAATTTGGGCGATCGGTAGTCGCGGATTTAACCCCACTTGGATGCTGTTGGTATTGCCGGAAACGCTCACTTCTAAACCTTGTGATGCTTCGGTAATCTGCAAGTTTTCCCCCGTGGTTTTTAGTTTGATGTTTTGGTTGGTATCCTTTGGGATAATTTTTATCTGATTTAATATCTCTACTCCCGGTTTCTCGACGATCAGGAATTGGTTTTCTTCTAGCTTAAGATCCTGTTGAGCCATCCGGATATTACCGGAAATAATTGTCGATTCCACTAAGTCATCTCTCACATTATTACCGGTGATAATCGGTCTCTCAAATCTAACATTATTAACTTTAATATTGCGCCAAAAAATAGGCTGTTCTTGATCTTGAGCAAGTTGTAAATTAACATCGATCGCTTGTTGTATTTCTAATTGAAATTCGGTGGTACTGAGATTAAATTCGAGGGGAATATCCTCTTTTTTTAGGGGTAAATTAGCAATTTTATAACCAGAAAGAGTTATTTTAATCGGGTTGCCGCTAGGATTAAATGATAAATTTACTGGTTGAGAATTTGGCTGCAAACTAAAAGCCAAAAGATTATTAAAAGGAGCGTATTTGAGATTTTTTACTCTAGTTTCCTTTTGTAAACGGAGTTCTTGCAGGATAAAATCCGCCGTCGGAGTAATTGTTAAAGTGCTATTTTCTCGGATTGATTCAATTTCTAGTCGCTCTCGTTTATCGAGTTCGGGATCGGCAAGACTGCTAAAGGTACCAGCGAGGGTAAATTTTTTCAGTCCCGATAGATATATTTCGGAAAGATTATCGACATCTTTGAGCAATAAACTTTCGTTTTCTTGACAGGTAAAACTAAAGCTTTTTACCAATAAATTGCCTTCAAAGTTTTGTTTAACTGGGATAATTCCCAAAAAAATCGACAGGAAAACTAGGGAGAGCGTAGCTAGGAAAACTATCGTAAACTTTTGATTTTTCTTGAGCCATCGGCAGAAACTTTTTAAGAGATGCTTGGACTTCATTTTAGCCACTGGGGATTATGTTCAAAAGTTATATTAATCGGGGCATTTCTGGGAGGAGCATCATCTTGTTCTAATAAAGCTTTGACTCGCAATTCGTACAATCCCGCCTTAGCCAGTTTACCATCAGAAGTACGCCCATCCCAAGTAAAGAAAATTTCTCCTTTTGGTTGCCAGTTAGGGCGAGAAGTCTCATAGATAACCTTGTTGTTCTGGAGGATTTGTAATTCTTTGATCTGGCTACGCACATTAGCAAAAAGGACGATATCGTAGGTTGTTGCCTGATTAAAAATAACTGGCAAATAGATCAATTTACCATCACTGATAGAGGCCGTGGCCCGCAGACTTTCAAGGGCGATATCTTCGCGATCAATAACATAGTTAGACCATTTAAATTGATAGCGAGAACCTTGGGGACGCAAGGTGAGGGGATCGAGTTGATAATTTTTTGGCACAGAACGCACTATCACTTTCGGCGCTCGGTTATTACGACTAGGCACTTCCAACTTTAGGGAGTCAGTCATCTCCCGAATCCGGCCGATAGAAAGGGAAATAAGACTAAAACTGCCGGCAATATCGATCGGAGCTATTCCCTCACAGCGCTTATCATTATCTCTCTGGATATAGTTGCTAGATCTAGTATTTCCTGTCCCACAGTTTTGAGCTTGAATAGGAGGGAAGAGCGAGACTAAAATAAGACTAAGAATTGTTAAGTTGAGGACAATAAATGATTTTTTCATGGTACAATTACCTGCCATTGAGCTAATTTTTGGAGAACTCGATCGATTGGGTAAGCGAAACCGATACCGGAAGAATCGATTTGGGACTCGCTAATCGTCCTAAACATCAATCCGATCACCCGCATTTCCCGATCGAATACTGGACTACCAGAAGCGCCAACTCCCAGACTCACACCGATTAATAAATTGCCGCTACTAGGGTGAATACCAATGGTAATCGCCTCGTAGCTCGACCAATCTTTTGATTCAGGATGTCCGATGATAGAAATCCGTGTTTTTGCGGCAATTTCGCCTTGATGAAAGGTTAAAGGACTGATATCGTCTGGTAAACCCGTGACTTCCAGCAAGGCTAAATCCAAGTTTTCTTGGGGTTGGGTGATGTGAATTATTTTAGCCACTACACGATCGCGCGGCAGGTTGGGTAGATTTTCGCCGTAATAGGGTTCCACTTCCAGATTATTTTCCAGATTATCGCCCCTCTGTTCCGTGTCGCGATCGACCACCACATGACGATTAGTGATAATCCACACCGTTGTTCCCCGGCGTTTGACCACATAACCCGTACCGTAGGCAGTCCCCTTGGCGTTACCGGTAAAGACCACACTGATTTTAACGATCGATCGCTTGATCCGGGTGAGGGGATCCTCTTGGGGTAGATATTTAGTATTATTCAAAGCGATGATCTGCTCTGGTTGTTGCTGCAAGGATAACAAGCGCTGGGCTTCTTGCAGGTTATTGCGAGCAAATTCAAACTTCGGATCGATTTTTGTCGCCTTCTCGAACTCAGCGATCGCTGCCTCTAGCTTGCCCTGTTCCTGTAGGAGCCGACCCAAATTATTATGGGCAAGAGTGTGAGCGGTAGTAGGAGTCCCAGTAGTATTATCTGGTAAATCTAAGGCCCGACGGAACATTTCCTCGGCTTCCGTCAGTTTTTTCTGGACATACAGCACGTTACCGAGATTGTTGTAGGCATAGACATACTTATCATCAAGAGCGAGCGCCCTACGGTACATTTCCTCGGCTTCTGTCAGTTTTTTCTGGACATACAGCACGTTACCGAGATTGTAGTAGGCAAGGGTGTGAGCGGTAGTAGGAGTCCCAGTAGTATCATCCGGTAAATCTAAAGCCCTACGGAACATTTCCTCGGCTTCCGTCAGTTTTTTCTGGTCATACAGCACGTTACCGAGATTGTTGTAGGCATAGACATACTTATCATCAAGAGCGAGCGCCCGACGGTACATTTCCTCGGCTTCTGTCAGTTTTTTCTGGACATACAGCACGTTACCGAGATTGTAGTAGGCATAGACATACTTATCATCAAGAGCGAGCGCCCG
>NZ_JADBSA010000182.1:0-14428 GCF_020246945.1 Microcystis sp. M113S1
CTCGGCTGGTGAGACAGAGTCTATCTTTCTCTAAAAAAATGGAGAATCACGTTGGGGAACCCTTTGGTATTTTATCCATGACTACAATGCACAGCAAAGCAAAGGATTAAGCCGCCATCACTACTACCGAATCACCACCCAACTTAAAACCTCACCATTGCCTAATCTTCCCTATGGGGTTGGAGACAAGCTTTGCACCCTCACTGAAGGAGTAATTTCCCACTTCCACTCGCAACTATAGAATTAGCTATAATAAAATTACCACAAGTATCATCTTCATATTTCCTGAAACTATATGACCTTAAAACAATTAGGCCGAATTACTTTTAGCTCCAAAATTATGGCAGGTCAAGCCTGTATTCGAGGAATGCGTATTCCTGTTTCTTTAATTCTTAATCTACTTGCTAACGAAAAGCCGATAGAGGAAATATTAGAGGAATACCCTGACCTAGAAAGAGAAGATATTCACCAATGTTTATTATATGCTTCTTGGTTAGCCAGAGAACAAGTTCATTATTTTGAATTAATCGAGCAATGGAGATAGAGTTTATCGCCGATATGGGGATTTCTCTGCGTACAGTCTCATGGTTAAGAGAACAAGGTTATGATGTCGTTCATCTTCGAGATGAAGGCTTACAAACTTTATTTGATCAGGAAATTCTTGCCAAAGCAAAAAGAGAAAATAGGCATAAAGTTGTTCACTTCCCGTATAGCTGTAGTAGTCTGCGGAATTTGTGCCGTAGTAAGTAGCCATGGCTCAATTCTCCTGTTTAGTTGTAGACAGTGGCTAGTACGCACTCTACCCCCCAGACTGTATCATACGCTACAATTTAATAAATTTTTACATTTATCCCCATACCAGACCCTCTCCTCTTAGTGCGATCGCTGCTTTGGTCGGCTCCTAATTTAGACTGCCTATCGGAGATTTTAGTACAAATGCTCGAACTGGCAACTCCAGCACTCCCGTACAATCTTAACGAGCAATCTAGATAAACATCTTCAATGCTGCTTTTGAGAAGGAGACGGGTTGCTAAAGCCTCTATAATAAGTAGCCATAGAGATGCCGACAACTTCCCCTGTCGATAGCGAATAAGGAGAAAAAAAAACCAGTGTTTGTCCTCAAAGGTTACGAGTATTTTCTAGGATTTCTGCTCGCTTGCAGTTTAGTACCAATCCTATCCCTAACGGCCTCCAAAGTCCTGCGGCCTAGTGGTGGTGGTCCGGAAAGACGCACCACTTATGAATCGGGGATGGAACCGATCGGCGGTGCTTGGATTCAGTTTAACATTCGTTATTATATGTTTGCCCTCGTTTTCGTGGTTTTTGACGTGGAAACCGTCTTTCTCTACCCTTGGGCAGTAGCTTTCAATCAATTGGGCCTATTAGCTTTTGTAGAAGCACTGATCTTTATTGCTATCCTTGTGGTTGCTCTCGTCTATGCTTGGCGGAAAGGAGCCTTAGAATGGTCATAACGGCCATAATTTTCCTTATTTTTGACTTTTCATGAGAGGATAACCCGATGAGTCCCAACCCTACCAGCGAATTTAAGCAAATTATCGAACAACAAAGCGAAAAAATCCTCAATCCCATCGAACGCACTAAAGTTACCCAGGATTTATCGGAAAATGTCATCCTTACCACCGTTGATGACCTGTATAACTGGGCGCGTTTGTCAAGTCTTTGGCCGATGCTATACGGTACAGCTTGCTGTTTTATCGAGTTCGCAGCCTTGATTGGTTCCCGTTTTGATTTCGATCGCTTTGGTTTAGTTCCCCGTTCTAGTCCCCGGCAAGCCGATTTAATCATCACTGCCGGTACAATCACCATGAAAATGGCCCCCGCTTTGGTGCGTCTGTATGAAGAAATGCCGGAACCTAAATACGTTATCGCCATGGGTGCCTGTACGATTACGGGGGGAATGTTCAGCAGTGACTCCACCACCGCAGTTAGAGGGGTAGATAAACTTATCCCCGTGGATGTCTATATACCCGGTTGTCCCCCCCGTCCGGAAGCGATTATCGACGCGATTATTAAACTACGGAAAAAAGTCGCTAACGAATCTATTCAAGAACGCGGGACTGTCCTCCAGCAAACCAATCGTTATTACAGCACCACCCACAAAATGCAGGCCACGGAACCGATTCTTACGGGTAAATATCTGCAATCGGCCACCCGTCAAGCACCTCCGAAAGAGTTACTAGAAGCCACCGGTATGCCTGTTCCCCCCGCTCTTTTGACCACGAAACAAAAGGAAGAAATCTAAATGACTGAAGAAACGACAGCTATTGTGCAAGCTGGCCCCACTTCGATTTGGTTAAGCGAAAATGGTTTTGAGCATCAAGCTTTAGAAGCTGACCATAGTGGTGTGGAATTGATTAAAGTAGAAGCAGACTTTTTAATTCCTCTGGCCACTGCTTTATACGCTTATGGTTTTAATTATCTCCAATGTCAGGGTGCTTACGATTTGGGACCGGGGAAAGAATTAGTTAGTTTCTATCATCTAGTCAAAGTAACCGATAATGTCGATAGTCCCGTGGAAGTGCGCTTAAAAGTCTTTCTTCCCAGAGATAATCCCAGGGTTGCCTCGGTTTACTGGATTTGGAAAGCAGCTGACTGGCAAGAACGAGAAAGTTATGATATGTTCGGCATTATTTATGAAGGACATCCCCACCTGAAACGGATTTTAATGCCGGAAGATTGGGTCGGTTGGCCTCTACGCAAAGATTACGTTTCTCCCGAATTCTACGAACTACAGGACGCTTACTAAGTCGAGAATTTAATCAGTAATATCGGGTTAGAAGATATTTCTAGCCCGATTTTTTTGAGATTTAGGGACAAGATAAGCTATTGACTATTTAGTCGGTTAAATCTACATTTCGTAGCCAAACTTATTGGCATCCACTTCTTGTAAATTAATATCGATTAAACCGTATTCTAACCAGCGTTGGGAAACCTTGAGTGCCATGGCAGTATCCGACTCCAAAGGTTCCCCCCATTCGTGGTCAGTTTCAGGATACATTTTAGTGGTGGCATCAATTCCCATTCTTCCCCCCAAACCGACCTTTTCGCTGGCAAAATCGAGGCTATCAAAGGGGGTTTCCGGGAGAATAAACACATCGCGAACCGGATCCACTTTAGAACTAATTGCCCAAACCACTTGCCGGGGGTCGCGAATATTAATCTCCTTATCGACGACGATGACAAATTTAGTATAGGTGAACTGGGGTAAGGCACTCCAAAAAGCTAAGGCCGCTCGCCGCGCTTGTCCAGGATAGGCTTTATCAATGGAGATAATCGCCGCTTTATAGCTTAAAGCCTCCATAGGTAGGAAAAAATCCCTGATTTCCGACACCTGTTGCCGTAAAATCGGTGTATAAATACGATTAAGAGCGATAGCCATCATCGCTTCTTCCTTGGGAGGACGACCGCTAAAAGTGGTTAAATAAATGGGGTCGCGACGATGGGTCATGCAGTGGAAATGAATCAGGGGTGAATCTTCCACACCGCCATAGTAACCCATGTGATCACCAAAGGGTCCATCTGGCAATACCTCTCCGGGAGTAATTGTTCCTTCCAGGACGATTTCTGAGTCGGCCGGCACTTCCAAAGCGAGGGTTTTACACTTGGCTAACTGTACCCCGGAACCGCCGTACAATCCCGCAAACAGCCATTCTGAGAGATCTACGGGGATAGGAGTGGCGGCGGCCATGATAATCAGAGGATCAACCCCTAAAGCGATGGCTATTTCTAATTTTTTGCCCATTTGTGCCGCTTTTCGCAGGTGACGCGCCCCACCGCGCACGGATAACCAGTGGACGGTCATGGTATTGTGAGACTGTAGCTGTAAGCGATAGACACCGACGTTAGGGGTTCCCGTTTCGCAATCTTTAGTAATTACTAGCCCTAGGGTGATAATCTGGCCTGCATCCCCCGGATAGGGGCGAATCATCGGAATTTTCTTTAAATCTACTTCATCCCCTTCTAAAATTACCTGTTGACAGGCAGGGAAAAAGTTACGGTTGGGTTTGGCTTTCAGCACATCAAATAAAACTTTACCAAAATCGATCGCTTGGGAGAGTTTTTTCGGGGGTTTCGGTTGTTGCAACAGGGCGAGTTTTTTGCCTAAATCTTCCAATTCTTCGGGTTTATTCAGGTTCATCGCCCAACAGATGCGTTCTACCGTTCCCATCAGGTTAATAGCGACGGGAAACTCTGCTCCTTGCACGTTTTCAAACAGTAGGGCCGGTCCCCCCACCTGTAGCATCCGATTAGCGATCTCGGCAATTTCTAAATCGGCAGAGACCGATGCACTAATGCGGCGTAATTGCCCACGATCTTCTAAAAGCTTAATAAATCCTCGTAAGTCTCTAGCCATGATGAAGAAATGTAAATAAATCCCTGTCTCTATTATCTCTTAGGGCGGCAGTTTCCGTCAGGGATAGTCACCGTTTTGAGAGTTTGAGGCGATTCTCGTCTAGAATTAAGTAAAAAAATCCCCATCTCGCCAGCTTCATTCCTAACCCTAAATTTATGCTTATCCAGCCCGGAGGTCAACATGATTAAGGATCTTGAAATTAGTAATTTTAGGTGTTTTGAGAATACCAAAATTGAAGGCTTTGAGCGAGTTAATTTAATTGGTGGTAAAAACAATTCAGGGAAAACTGCCTTGTTAGAGGCAATATTTTTATATAGTTATCCCTATCCAAATACTATTCATCCCTACATCAGAGGAATCATTCGTAAGGAATCTTTAGCAGTTGTTCCGACTATTCCTAAAAATGCTTGGGATAATTTATTATTCAATCTTGATAGAAAAAATATTATTGAGTTAAAAGGCTCCCAATCTAATCAAGGAGATAAATTGGTAAAAATATCGATTTCCGATTCTCTTAAAGATAGTCTTCTAGTTCGCTCTGAAGATTGGCAACAATTATATAATTTTATTGCTAAAAATAAATCGGTTATTTCTATCTTAAATATACAAACAAGTTTTGACCCTGAGAATAACCCAAAAGATAGTCAACTGAACTATTTTTTAATTGCTAGTTCTGAGGGAATACTAGCTTTACCTGATGCGGGTGATGACCAACCAGTAATCATTGCCGCATCTGTCAATAAATCTTTGAAAGAATTGAGCGAGTCCTATACTAAAATAGTTTTTAATGAACAGGAAGAAGAAGTGCTAAAAGCTCTACACATTCTCGATCCGTCTATTGAAAAAATAGAAAGTTTTTTTCTGGGTGAACCAAATTTATATCTGAAAATAAAAGAGACAAAACGCCTACCTGTATCTCTGTTTGGTGAAGCTATTAATCGTTTGATAGAGATAATTATTACTCTGCTGCTTAATCCGCAAAAAATCATTTTTATCGATCAAATAGAAAATGGTCTTCACTATACTGCTTACCCAGATATTTGGAAAACTTTATTCCGATTAGCTATGGAACTAGATAGCCAAATTTTTGCCACAACCCATAGTTTAGAGATGATCCAAGCTTTTGCCGATGTGGGGTTAGAATATTATCCAGAACAGGGAGCCTATTTTGAACTAGCCAGAAGTCCCAGAACTGATAAAATTATCGGTATTAAAAGTGAATTAGATATCTTAGATTATGCTCTCAAGCACAATGATCGAATCAGAGGTGAGTAGAATCGTGGCTAATGTAATGATTGTTGAGAGTCAAGATGATCAGGCTTTTTTACGAGCTATTATTGAGCATATTAATGAATCGACTCATCTAACGATAACTATTGTTGAATTTTATATTCTAGACGGAATAGAACGAGAAAATTATCGTAGCCTTGAACAACGACTGAAACGACTTAATAACACCTTGCTCAAAGATGATATTCAAAAGATAGGTATTGTTTTAGATTTAGATGAACAAACCAGACAAGAAAGACTTGCTCTGGTTAGTCAATGTATTCAAAGAGTTTTTAGAGAAGCAGCCAGGATAGATGATACCCAAAAGCTATTTCAATTAAATGCTTCTACGAATACTCAAATAGGTTGTCATTTTCTTCATGTTAATGAACAGGGGGAACTAGAGACAGTGTTGAGAGAAATTAAAACCCAAGATTCTCCCCATGCTGATTGTGTAGAAGCTTGGCGATCCTGTCTTGCACAAAAAAATATTGATATAAATCGTAAAAAAATTGATAAATTGTGGATTCAAAACTATATCAGGGAAGATACACCATCACAGAATGAAAAAAGAGAGGCTAAGAAATATTGTAATTTATCCCATGCTTTAACCAAAAAAGATATTTGGAACTTTGAGCATGAGGTATTAAATGAACTCAAAGAATTTTTACAACTATTTGCTGTCTAATCAAAAATCCCCCTAGAAATCTAGAGGGATCGAGGGATATATGGAGTGCAATTTAGAAGTAAATTGTCCCACCCCAGCGCTCGTCTAGACGGGGAGCAACCAACAGATAAGCGGCGACGTTATACACATCATCTTCGGTCAGATTGCGTAATTCTGGGAAGATATCGGGACGGCTAACATTGGGATGGAATTCGCTCAGATCATCTTCACCATCGTAACTGGTGGGATGTTCTAGATAATCAATCAATGCTAACAGATTATCTCTGGGGGGTTCCGCTTTTGCCAGATCGGCCAGACCCAAACTGACATTATTATTAGTTTTGGTTTTACCTTGCAGGTGACACTTAGTACAATTGGCGACAAAAAGTTTCTGTCCTTCCGTCGCTTGTTCGGAAGTCAAAGTCACCGATCCCCCCGCATCATTGAGGGTGATGGTGAGGGTTTTTTCATCGAGTTCTAAGGCACTAGCGCCGTTAAGATTGAATTGTAATACAAAAAAGACTACAGCGATCGCTGCCACAATCAAACGTTTGATCATTGTTCTCCTACTCGCAATTGTTCCAAGAAAGGGGATTTTAAGGTGACTAAAAAATTTTCTCCTCTGGGAGGGTATCGATCGATTCTAAGTGATCACGGACACCGAGAAGATCGCAGTTGGGAATAAAGTCAAGGGGACGTTTCCGTTTTCGAGGCGGTTACTCCTGAGCGTTGGGATAAAATCAGTGAGATAATTGCTTTAGCATCTTCTAGGGCGAGATTAGTCTGCCGATCTTTATAGGAGATGCCTAATTGGTCGCAAAGTGACAACACAGATTCATCGGCCAGATCGTACTCTGCCGCAATATCAGCGATCGATAGATCAGCAAAACCCATAGTCTAACGCACCCACCAAGGATAGAGAATACTTATTAGTTACCATAATTATCATGCCATTGCTGGGGACATTCTTCACAGTGATCAGTGATCGGTCGTCAGTTATCAGATGTGAGTTTTCAGTTCACTGATTACTGTTTACTGTTTACTGATCACTGAAAAAAAGCTCCCCGCACCCCACACCCCATCACCCCAGACCCTCAAAATTCCCTAATTTTCCCGACTTTTGCCTTTTTATTCCCTAAGATAGAGACTCGTGTAAACAAATTTAATTAAAATCGCAAAAAACCTGAAAAAATACTAAAATGTGATTAAGAATGTTATTTTTAGCGTTGTAAGGCTAAATCTTTCTCGATAACATTGTAATCATACCTCCACACTCTTTTGTACAAAGGACTGCACCTTTGTTAACTTATGGATATACAACTGATCAACATCGGCTTCGGTAATATTGTTTCCGCTAATCGGGTTATCGCCATCGTTAGCCCGGAATCTGCTCCTATCAAACGCATCATCAGTGATGCTCGGGATAAAGGCTGTTTAATCGATGCTACCTATGGAAGACGGACTCGTGCGGTGATCATCACCGATTCTAGTCATGTAGTGCTGTCGGCCATTCAACCAGAAACCGTGGCTCACCGTTTCGTGGTCAACAAGGAAGCGCCTGTTAATAGTAGCAACTAAGTTATTAACCCCATGCAACCCGGTCAATTAATTGTCATTACTGGCCCTAGCGGCGTGGGCAAGGGTACGCTAGTCCGGCATTTACTAACTCGTTTCCCTAACCTCTACCTGTCCGTATCCGCCACTACGCGCCCACCTCGACCGGGTGAAATTGAGGGGGAAGATTACTACTTTCTCGACCGTCCCAGTTTCGAGGAGAAAATGGCAGCCGGACAATTTCTGGAATCGGCCGAATACGCGGGCAACTACTATGGGACACCCCAATCAGCGATCGCCGCTCAATTAGCAACAGGCCAGACCGTAATTCTAGAAATCGAATTAGAGGGAGCCAGACAGGTCTGTCAAAGCTTCCCCGAAGCGAGGAGAATCTTTATCCTACCCCCCAGTTTCGAGGAATTAGAACGTCGTTTGCGCGGCCGGGGCAAAGATGCCGAAACAGCGATCGCCCGCCGTCTAGAGCGCGCCCAAGAAGAATTAGCCGCCAGCGAGGAATTCCCCTATCAAATCGTCAACGATGACCTAGAAACCGCCCTAGATGCCATCGAGAAGATTATTTTTAGCCGTTAGCTGTTGGGGGTTAGGTGTCAGTCCTCGGTCGTCAGCCTTGAATCAGTTATCAGCTTCTGAAGGCAAGAGGCAACCATACCCCAACCCCCCCCCGACGTCGGGGGGGTTGGGGGGCAAAAGACAGAATCTGACATTCTCCTACCTAAAAAGAAGGTTAGAAACTAAGCACATCAAAGCTTTTAGCTTAACCAATTAGGTCTTAGATTCGGCCCTTGTTATCAGATCTGAGTTTTCAGTTCACTGATTACTGATTACTGTTCACTGTTCACTGAAAATACTTCCCCACTTCCCCTAATCCCTATCCCCCATTCCCTAGGTTACAATCAAAAAAACTAACCGCAGCAGCAAGACAAGAAAGCGCAATGATTCCTACCGTTATTGAAACCACAGGCCGGGGCGAACGCGCCTTCGATATCTACTCCCGACTACTCCGGGAAAGAATCGTCTTTTTGGGACAAGAAGTAACCAGCGACCTGGCTAACCTAATCGTCGCCCAATTGCTCTTTCTAGAAGCAGAAGACCCCGAAAAAGATATT
This sequence comes from Microcystis sp. M113S1, assembly GCF_020246945.1. NCBI lineage: Bacteria > Bacillati > Cyanobacteriota > Cyanophyceae > Chroococcales > Microcystaceae > Microcystis > Microcystis sp. M113S1. The sequence goes on from NZ_JADBSA010000182.1 coordinate 8,993, forward strand.
TACTTGTATATCAACTCCCCCGGGGGTTCCGTTTCGGCCGGATTAGGGATTTTTGACACCATGAATCAAATCCGTCCCGATGTCAGCACCATTTGTATTGGTTTAGCTGCCAGTATGGGGGCTTTTCTCCTCAGTGCCGGCAAACCGGGCAAAAGAATGAGCCTACCCAACTCGCGGATCATGATTCACCAACCCCTCGGCGGCGCCCAAGGTCAGGCCACCGATATCGAAATTCAGGCCAAAGAAATTCTCTATCTCAAACAATTACTCAATGAACACCTAGCTAGTCATACGGGTAAACCTCTCGACCTCATCGCCGAGGATACGGAAAGGGATTTCTTTATGTCCGCCGAAGAAGCCCTAGACTATGGTTTAATCGATCAGGTGATCGATCGCAGTCCTTCCGCTTCTAACCCTCCCAGTAAATAGTTGTCACTAACCCCGCCCTAAAAGCGACGGAGCTTGCCTAGACCAATTTAGGCGACGCAAGTAGAGACTACCGCATCGAGACACAATCTGGCACAGACTTCCGAATTCTTCCCTAGTTCGGATTTCCTCTAAGCTTTATTGGTAAGGCGTTGTTAGACAAGACATCTTGATTGTGTTGCGGTTCGGGACTTTAACTTTACTCTTCAGGATTATCTCCGTGGAAAGAGTTCCGGCTCTTCGTTACTTGTTATGGTTCGATAGGGTGGCATAAATCGACTAAATCCTTATCTGGCAAGAGATTTAATTGATTAGTTCGCTCTAGATCGAAAACAATTGACAAAAATCGCCAAATGTCTTTCTTTATAAGGGTTTCATCTCTTATAATCCTGTCCGTTGCATAAGACAAACGGAAGAACCTTTTAACCCCAGATCTAATCCTAGGCAATGACCCGTCGATTCTGATTGTGGGGTTATATCTCTAATATCGAGTTTTAACATTAACTGGCAATAATATCCGTCAGCACGTTTAACTATTCTTACCCGTTGAATTTGCCATTCTTGAAAATAAAACAAGTCTCGACTACCAATTAGTTTTAACTCCCCAATGTTTTTTCCATCAGTGAAAGTTATTCTCTTGGAATTTCGATTAAGTTTACAACCTGACTTTTTAAACTCAACAGAATGAGTACGTTTAGAGTATTTAGGATACCATTTCGTGCCAGCAATTTTCTTCTTACAGTTACTATAAAACCGAAGAATAGCAGTCCAAGTCCGTTCGCAAGCCTGTTGATAAGCTGTAGATTTAAGCTCTTTGACGAAAGAATATTCATCTCTTAATTGAGTTGTATATCGATAAATATCTTTTTGTACTACACTCTTATTTTCTGCCCAATATCTAAGACATTTATTCCGAACAAAATGAACTGTCCGAATAGCCTCATCAATGGCTTGATATTGAGATGATTTTCCTCTAAGCTTGTACCGTAAAACAAACATTTTGCGTTATCGACCGCAACGATCGCAAACTATTCCAGCATACTGCAATTACATTGTCAACTATAGGTCAGACTTGTTTTTAGCTGTGCTTTGCTGTTCTATATCGGCATTCATGAGGGGAACCCTGGGGCGAAGTAATTCGCCCCTTTAAAAGCCCCGTCCCATCGTACTAAGCGCGAGGGACGAATGCTGACACTAAGTTAAATAACAATGAAAAGTTCTAACGGATTGGGTTAAGATCGAGACGTAACCCGAAAAAAATTGCAACAGGAATCGGTAGAAACCCCCCCAGTCACTGGGGTTATTAACGGAAATTTTTTTACTGGCAATCCCTATGAACTATCATCCACCCTCACAGCCCCTGCCCGCCCCCTGTATTATTGATTCTGGCGTGGTCATCGCTAAAGAAGATATGCGTCGTCTCCTCGATGATCTCGGACGAGTTCGCTACATCCATAGTCTCGAAGGAGTGATTCAGAGTGAAGGGGAGGGATGGATAGTGGAAGTTTTCGCCGATTATCAGCAAAGCACCCTAGTTGCTAACTACAGTCTTTATCTCAATACCTATAGCTTCGATTGTCTGCGTTTAACCCGCTCTCCCGACGGTGAAACCTATTTTGATCTGATCCAAGACAATCGGCAATTAAGGTTAATTCCCCTGAGTAATCCACTCCAAGACCCCGATATGAAAGCCCGTCTCAATGCCGATACCCTCGAAGCCATGGTTACTCAGGTACTTTCTGCTAAGTGGGATGTGCAGTTTGAAGACGAAGACGACAACGATTGCCCCTTTTAGGCAGTGAGCAAAAATACTGGTTACTGATAACTGATAACTGATAACTGATAACTGATAACTGATAACTGATAACTGAAACAGTGGGATTTTCCTTTGAATTAATCGCCCGGTGTCCCCAAACTGGCGCGCGGGTTGGGGTTTGGCATACTCCCCACGGACCGGTAGAAACACCCCGTTTTATGCCCGTGGGAACTTTGGCCACGGTGAAAGGTTTGACCCCCGCTCAAATCGCCAGCACGGGGGCGCAAATGATTCTCGCTAATACCTATCACCTGCATCTGCAGCCTGGAGAAAGTATTATCGAGAAAGCGGGAGGTTTACACGAGTTTATGGCGTGGAATCAGCCAATATTAACAGATTCTGGTGGATTTCAGGTATTTAGCCTGAGTCAACTGCGGCAAATTAAAGAATCGGGAGTCACCTTTCGATCGCCCCGGGACGGTAGAATAATCGAAATTACGCCAGAAAAATCGATTCAGATTCAAAATGCCCTCGGTGCTGATGTGATTATGGCCTTCGATGAATGTCCCCCCACGGGAGTCAGTCATGAGACCATGAAAGCATCCATAGAACGCACCTATCGCTGGTTAGAGCGCTGTCTGAGGGCCCATCAACGACCCCAACAACAGGCTTTATTCGCCATAGTGCAGGGGGGAATTTATGAGGATTTACGGGCAGCGGCGGCGGAATCTTTAGTAAAACTCGATTTACCCGGTTATGCTATCGGTGGCGTGAGTGTGGGGGAAGAAACGAGCCTAATTCATCGCATTGTCCAGATAACTGCCCCTTTACTCCCCGAAAATAAACCCCGTTACCTGATGGGAGTGGGAACCTATCGAGAAATGGCCAAGGCGATCGCTAGTGGCATAGATCTGTTTGATTGCGTCATTCCCACCCGTTTTGGTCGCCATGGCACGGCTTTAGTGCGGGGAGAGCGTTGGAACCTAAAAAATGCCCGTTTTAAGGAGGATTTCGCCCCTTTAGACGAGACTTGTCCCTGCTACACCTGTCAACACTTTAGCCGTGCCTATCTGAATCATTTAATTAAATCGGGGGAAATGTTGGGTTATATTCTCTTATCTCTGCACAATATCGCCGAATTAATCAGATTTACCCGGGAAATTCGTCAATCTATCCTAGTAGGGACTTTTGCCCAAGATTTTGCCCCTTGGCTTGAGGATGCCGTAGATGTTACCTCAACGTGATAAAATTTCAGGAAACGTTTTAAAATTTTCTTGTCAAGGTAGATAGAGAGATGGAAACTGCACTTTTGTTCGCCAAATTGCCAGAAGCATACCAAATTTTCGACCCTTTAGTCGATGTCTTGCCCCTGATTCCCCTATTTTTCCTCTTGCTGGCCTTTGTTTGGCAAGCATCCGTCGGTTTTAAATAAATCGACTCTCAATTATCAGTTATCAGTGAGCAGTTATCAGTTATCAGTGAGCAGTTATCAGTTATCAGTGAGCAGTTATCAGCTTCTGAAGGCAAGAGGCAACAGGCAAGAGGCAAAAGACAGAATCTGACAATTTTCCTACCTAAAAAGAAGGTTAGAGACTAAGCACATCAAAGCTTTTAGCTTAACCAATTAGGTCTGAGATTCAGCCCTTGTTATCGGATTTGAGTTTTAAGTGAAATGACATCTTTTCACTGATTACTGTTTACTGATCACTGTTTACTGAAAAAGCTTCCCAGATTAAAACAAAGTCCCGGTTAAATCAGCATCAGTCAAGTCCACATCTTCTAAAATTGCCCCGCGCAAATCGGCATAACTGAGATCCGCACCACGGAAACTGGCCCCAGTGAGATCGGTAATAAATCCGTCTCTTTCGGGACTAGCACGAAAATTAACCCGGCAAAGTCGGCAATCAGCGAAATTAGCTCGATATAACAGGGAGCCGCTCAGATTGGCATAGTTGAGATCGGCTCCGCAAAGGTTAGTTTTGCCTAAGTCCGTGCGTTGGTCGGAAGTGGAGCGAAAATCCGTATCGATTAATAGGGCCTGCTGGAGATTAGCACTGTTGAGATTAACACCGTTTAAGACGGCTTTGGTTAAATAAGTGGCTTCTAAATTGGCTTCGATGAGATTAGCCCCGCTTAAGTCCGCATCTCGTAAACAAGCTCGATAAAAGTCCACTTGACTTAAATCTGCTCCCCAGAGAATCGCCTCACTTAAATCCGCTTCTCTCAGCAGCGATCGCGAAAGGCGTATCTTTCCTAACCGCGCCTGTCGCAGATCGGCACGGCAAAAATTGACTCCTGGGAGGGCAATATTAGTTAAGTCGCTTTCCCGCAAATTAATCCCCCGAAAATCTCTTTCTCCCTCCCGATAGCGTTGACAAAGTTCTTCTAGGAGCATGGATTTTTTTTCCATATCATAATTGAGGCCAAATGTCAAGGGTTTGGTAATTTTTATTTAGGGTTGGCTGAATAAATCTAAAAACCTTGTTGGATAAGACTTTTAGACTTTTTTCCCCTCAAAAAGTGCCAGCCATTGCGGGGATCGGGGGGAAAATTCCGGGACTTTTTCCCTGAAAATTAGGTAGTTGACCACCTGAAAATCGATAAAACCCCACACCCCACACCCCACACCCTGCCCCCAGGAAAAGCTTTTTGCCGCAGACCCTATTTAGGGAGATGGAAAGCCGGCAGACTCTCGAATTCTCGTGCCCGTTGACGCATTTGCTGACTAATGCGATCGCAAACTACCTGACAGAGATCATAGATCACGGGGTCGGTAATTTGATAGTAAACGCTGACTCCTTGGGGTTGCCGCGAGATAATTCCCGCTTGGGTTAAAGCTTTCAGGTGTTTGGAGAGATTGGCCTGGCCTAGTCCGGTAGCTTCAGCGATTTCTTTACCATTCATCGCGCCTAATTGCAAGCAACTGAGAATCTGTAGGCGACTGACTTCCGACAGGACTTTGAAATAGTCCGCCACCGAAGCGAGGACGACGCTAGAGGTTTGGGGGGAGAAACTGTCTAACATAGGTAGGTAATAAAGTGACCAGTTAAAAAGGCTGACAATAGGTTATCGTTTAAAACTTTATAACTATTGACTACTATAGTTTAACTGGAGAGTTGACACTCCCCGCTCTAAAGAGACGGGGATTCTTGGTTCACAGAGATTACTTGCTTAGACAGAATTGCTTCTGAAAAAGTAGAGGTATTCTCTCCCCAAGCGTTTATTGGATCGAGCATCGAAGGTTCCGGTATGCC
>NZ_JADBSA010000183.1:0-10891 GCF_020246945.1 Microcystis sp. M113S1
CATTGTGGCTATGTAGAAGATAGAGATATTAACGCCGCTATCAACATTCTCAAAAAGGGACTAAGTACGGTAGGGCATACCGAAACTAATACGCGCCGGCGTGAGATTCCCTCTGGTTTGGTTGGATACGTCCTGCCAGATCAAGGAAACTCGATGAACCAAGAATCCCTCGCTTTTAGCGATGGGAGTGTCAATGCGGTCGCAATTGCTCCAAAAGTAAAAAGTGTCATCGGGATCGATTTCACACCAGCAATGATTGCCAGAGCCGAAAAAAAGCTAGAAGAATTAAATATCGAGAATATTGACCTAATTAACGCCGATATAGCTGCCATTGACTTTGCCGAGTCTAGTTTCGATCTGATCACCTGTTCTCTGGCAATCGCACTTTTCCCCGATATCCCGCAAGTGCTGGGAAAATGGTATCAATGGTTAAAAAAAGGCGGTTCGGTCGCTTTTTCCTGTCATAATTTAGAATCCCACTTCCTACCCTTGATCAGTGGTGTTTGTCGCGAAACCTATGGTTTTGAGTTGCCTAATCTGCATACTCCCATCGCCACCCCAGAAAAATGCCATCAATTGCTGGAAAATGCGGGATTTACCAATATATCGGTCAATGTCGAGCAACTAGGTCGATATTTGCCCCTAGAAACTGCCAAAAACTTCTGGTATGGGCAGTATTTTCATCCTCAGGATAATCCTCTTGATCTCGCGTTGCGAGCGCGTTGCGACCGCCTATCGGCTGCCGAAATTGCGACTCTAGTGAACAATTATCGCCGAGAAATCGAGAAAAATGCCACCGATCGGGGAGTATGGCAAGATGCAACCACTTTTTTTGTCACTGCTAGTAAAAGTTAGAAAAAGATCATGAGTCAAGTTAAAACCATCTCTGGACGAGCTTTACCCTTGCGAGGCAACGATATTGACACCGATCGAATTATTCCGGCTCGTTTTTTGCGTTGTATCACCTTTGAAGGTTTAGGAGAACAAGTGTTCGCCGATGATCGAGCCGCTTTACAGGGGAGTCATCCTTTCGATCTACCCCAGTACCAAGGAGCGAAAATTCTGGTAGTCAATGGTAATTTCGGTTGTGGATCTTCTCGGGAACACGCACCGCAAGCAATTTTACGTTGGGGAATTCAAGCAATTATCGGGGAAAGTTTCGCCGAAATATTTTTTGGTAATTGTATCGCTAATGGGGTTCCCTGTGTCACTGCTGAGGCAAAAACCATCGCCCATTTACAGGATTTAATTGCAGCTAATCCCGAAATTCCCGTCGATCTTTCCTTGACAACTATGACGGTGGAATGGGGGGATTTTGTCGCTACCGTGTCTATGAATGAAGGTTCCCGACAGATGTTAATAGAAGGAGGTTGGGATACCTGCGGACAGCTGTTACAAAATCTCGATCTGATTCAATCTACCGCGCAAAAGTTACCCTATTTAAGTTTCGTTTAGAGAAACAATCTAGGGTGAGGGTGCGTTAGTAATAGATTAACGTACCCTAGCAGGGATTTTGGTTGAATGCAGCGGCTGTAAATATTAAAAAATCTGTCCTATGACTAATCCTGATCATGATCTCCAAAATATCCAAGAACCGATTTTAAACGCTCCCGAAGATGTGCGAAAAATCATCGATCGAGTTTTAAAATTGGAAAGAGATAAGTTATACCAGCGCAATCCTCGCAATATCAATGATGATGTTTTAACGATTATTAAAGAAGTAATTCAATAATCAGTTATCAGTTATCGGTTCACTGTTCACTGTTCACTGAAAAAAATTCCCCATCATCCCCTGTCTCTAAATATGAAACTACTATCAATAAAGTTATGTAATTTTCGACAATTTTATGGTAAGACTCCTGAGATACATTTAGCGGCAAGTTCTCGCAATACAACGGTAATTTATGGCAATAATGGGGCAGGAAAAACAACCATTTTAAATGCTTGTACTTGGGTGCTTTATGAAAAATTTACGGCAGCTTTTGCCGAACCAGAGTTATTAGTTAATAAACGGGCAATTACAGAAGTCAGCACGGGAACCTCCATAGAATGTTCAGCAGAAGTGAACTTTGAACATGAAAATAAACGCTATCAGGTAAAACGAAAATTTTTCGCCTACCAAGATGTAAATAGTAAAATTCAATACGGTCAAAATAGTTTATATATGCTCTACGCTGGTGATGATGGCAATTGGTACGCACCCCATCAACCCCCGGAGGATATTATTAATCAAATTTTACCCGAAAGTTTACACCGTTATTTCTTTTTTGATGGGGAATATATCGATCATCAATTTCGCAGTAGTAGCCAAGGTAAAATCGCAGAAGATACAAAGGAATTATTGGGAGTTAAAGTATTAGATAGAGCGATCGAGCATTTAAAAAAAGCTAGAAAATCTTTACAAGATGAACTTAAAGATTTAGGTGAATCGGATTTAAAAAAGTTATTAAAACAGGAAAGTAAAATTGAGCAGGATTTAGAGAAGTTAACCCAGCGTCAGCAGGATATTATTAACCAGTTATCCCAGCAGGAAGAATTAAAAAAAGCCTTGACTAATCGCTTATTAGAGTTAAGTGGTGCCGAGGAATTAAAACAGTTAAAAGAAAAATTAGAACAACAGGAAAGAAATCTGCGGCAAGATTTAGTCAGAACTAAGGATAAGTTAAAGAAATTAATTTCCCAGCAAGCTTATCAAGTCTTTTTAAAAGAAATTAATCAAAATTTTCAGCAATTAATCGATCGCCTACGACAACAAGGGGAATTACCCAGTGGTATCAAACAGCAATTTGTCCAACAATTATTAGAGGGGAAAAAATGTATTTGTGGCCAGGAATTACAGGAGAATAGTCAAGCTTATTTACAGGTACAAGACTGGATGAATAAAGCAGGAATGGCCGATGTGGAAGAAGCGGCCATTCGCTTATCTTCCACAGTCAAAGAAATGGATAAACGGAGCTTAGATTTTTGGCAAGAAGTGGATAATTATCAAGCTAATATTCACCAGTGGCGCTTAGAATTATCTTTGGTAGAATCAGAATTAGATGAAGTTCGGGATAAATTTCGCCATTATCCCGATGAAGATATTAAAAATCTGCAATCTCGCTTAGATGCGATCGAGGATTCCCTAAAAGATTTACGCTTGGAACAGGGCAGCAATAAAAATCAACTAGATATCTACGAAAAAGAGTTAGAATCCCTGCAAAAACAAGTACAAAAACAGCAACAAAAAGAGGCAAAATCTAATTTAGGACAACGACGTATTTTAGCGACTCAAGAGGCAATTAATCGCATTAGTGAGGTAAGACGGAGATTAGAAAATCAGTTTCGTTTGTCCTTAGAAAAACGGGTACAGGAAATCTTTAACTCAATTTCTTTTACTCCCTATATTCCCCGTATTAGTCCCGATTACGAGGTAAGATTATTAGAAAATACCACAGGATTCGCCATTCCCGTGGCAGCTTCCACCGGAGAAAATCAGATTCTCAGTTTATCTTTTATCGGGGGAATTATCGATCGAGTGCGAGAAGGTCGTCAGAAAAATACTTTGATGGGAATTGATAGCAGCACTTTTCCTCTGGTGATGGATTCCCCTTTTGGTAGTCTCGATCATATCTATCGTCGGCAAGTTGCGATCGCTATTCCTAAATTAGCCAATCAGTTAATTGTTTTGGTGACAAAAACTCAATGGAGAGGAGAAGTAGAAACCGAGATTTCTCCCTATATTGGTAAAGAATATGTGTTAGTTTATAATTCTCCGAAAGCGGATTGTCAAGAGGATTTAATTAATCTTCATGGTGTTGATTATTCTCTGGTGAAACGCAGTCCTAATAATTTTGAATATACGGAAATTATCGAAGTTAATCGATTCTAAATTTTAACTTCTAATAAAACGATCGATTGCTGTGTTCATTACCCCAACACGACTGGATAATTCCACAAGTTCCGTGGTGACAATATTATAATCCCCTAAATATTTCTGGAGATTAGTTCCCTCTTGTTGATGAGCAATTTCTACCAACCTTTCCTCTCGCAATTCTTGCAAATGATCGAGGATTTCTTCTAAAGCATCTTCGAGGGGAGGTAAGGGAAGAGGAGGATTATTTGTTTGCAAAGCTTGGGTTAATTGCGTCAAAGCTTGGGTTATTTGTTGCGTGAACAGACTCAGATTAGGATGGGGAGGACTACCGCGATATTGTTCCAATTCCGTCAATAAAACTGTCACCCCGCGACCAAAACGGGGAATATAATTACTTAAAGTGATTGCTGGTTCCATTTGTGCAAAGGGTGTGCTAGGATCATCAATTAATCTTTGTAGGGCCGTTTGCATAGTTGTATTTGCTCGTCGAGCTTTATCGCGATAGGAAGATAAACTTGCAGTTTGATAGGATGATTCTCCTAAATAAACTGCCATAACTGACTGAAAATATATTTGATTAGCTTCTAATGCTTTAATGGCAGCGAGGGAAAAAAGTTCATCTTCATTAAACCGTAAAAAACCGAAGGAAAGTGCAAAAGCTAAAGCACTACCGATTAAAGTATAAACTATTCTGATATACTCTAAATTAATCCCGTCATTGCTGACATCGAGACGACTGATGATTAAAGCAAAAATTGTGATAAAAAATACGGCTAAACTATAGTGAAATCGCACCAAAGCTAAAGCGATCGCTATAGAAATCACCCCAATAATTTCTAACCAGATCGAATTATCTATAATTGGCAACAATGCCAAAACAAAAAACGAGCCTAAAATCGTACCAAACACCCGATTAAAAAAGCGCTGAAAAGTCAAGCTAAAATCTGGTTTTAACACAATAACTAAGGTTAAACCAATCCAAAAACTATGGGTAATTCCTAGCTTATTGTAAATCAATACTCCTAGCGCACTTCCCAAACCCAAGCGTAAACCGTGACGAAATAGGGGCGATTCTAGATTAAAATTAGATTTTAATGGTTGCCACCAAGCTTTTTCTTGACCGTACTCTTTTTCTATCCCTTCAAAGTTCCGCTGCCAAGTATTTTTTTTATCTGAAAAGTCCTCGCTTTGCCGCAAATGTTGCGCTGTTTCACTGGCTATTTTTAGCTGTTTAGATAATTTTTTTAAACGATTATTTAATTGCGAAATTGCCACATAACTGCTATAATCATCCTGAGCATTTTCTAAAACTTTAGCTTGCAGATTTTTTTGTTGCTCGATCGCCTTGAGTAATAACTGCAAGCGCTCACAATCCGGTTGTTTATTTTTACCCAAAATTAACCCGGCAATATCTTCGCTAATTTCCGCCACTTGCACGAGAATATCTTCTAATAAAATACCCACCGTGGTCAGTTGTGGCAAGGGATAAAGATGAAGCAATTCTCGCAGTGCAATTAAGCTGGTATTAATGCGATCGCTATCTTCAATCAAGACGATTAACAATTCCCGCAGCTCACTTTTTCCCCAACGTCCCCGACGCGTCAAGGTGACAGTTTTCCTAGAACGGAGCAACAGTTGCCGGATTTTGTTAAAATATGGCTCCTCATTAGCATTAGAACGAGAGTGTAAGGGCAAAGAGCGGAGATAAGTGGCGATACCCTGAAAATTTTCCGCCGTTACCTGACGTAAAGGCTGATTAGGGCGAAAAGGCCAGATAAACAGGGCTAAAAAAATTGTCCATCCCCCTCCCAACACAGCGATTCCGGCCCGTTGTAAAGCGACGATAATATCTCCCGATGGCAAAGAAACAGCAAAAAGCAGCAATAAACTAATTACTAACCCAGCTAAAGCCCCATTTTCCCCGTAAACCGTCAAATAACCCGCTAGAAACAACCCGCAAAAAACTATCACTACGGTCAATCCTAGCCAAGCACTGGCTAATGTGCCGATAATCAAAGCTAGAGCCATCCCAATAGTCGTAGCGACTAGGGTTTTCGCTCTCAGGCAGTAAAGTCCCCCCACATCGGCTAAAATCAAGGTTTGAGCCGCTAAACCCACCATTAAACCCAATTTCGACTGATCTAAAATATCACCGATAATAATCGGGACTGCGATCGCTAATAAAGTCCTAATCCCCCGCTCGATCTCGATATCGCCACTAGGACGCAATAAAAAACCAAATCGCTGAAGTAGCATATAGCAGTTATCTTAATGGTGAGGTACACAGTTTTCGTTTTCGGGAGTCAGTATTCTCCGAGTCACCTGATTAGGTAACGATTTCTCCCCTGACTCCTGACTTGAAAGAGGGTGTAGGGTGTGGGGTGTGGGGTGTAGGGAAGGAAACCTCTTTCATCTGTGGGGGTGAAAATTTTTTCATCGGGACTGACTCCTAACTCCTCAATTCTGCTCTATTAGGGCAGCCAACGGGGTTTAAAACCGGCGTTGAGTTCTTGAGGTAAAATTTTCGGGATGCTATTGGGACTGAATTGATCGGGGAGTGGTAATAACCAGAGACGACCATCGGCAATGCTCGACCCTTCCCCGGTGACTAAATCATTTCTGACTCCAAAGGGTGTGGTTGCTAACTGATCAAATAATAAGGCCACGCCATCGGGAGACATACTCATATGCACGTCACGATAATTAGGTAAAGCCAGCAGTGGCATCATTTTACCCGTTTTTAGCTCAATAATCCCTAAAAATGGTTCTTCTTTCACTTTGCCATCGCTGCCCATGACCAGATCGCTTTTCAGACAGTAAAGGGTTTTTTCTTGTCGCGGTTCAAATTCACAGCTAATAATCGGATTAACTGTTCTTAATAGTAGTCTTGACTCTCCCTGATCGTTGAGCATAAATAGCGATCGCTGATTATCCGGTTCTGATTTCACCATTAATTTCTGGCGACCATCCCGGGAAAAAGCGAGGATTTTCTCGTAGGTAGGCAAAAATTGCGGTTTTCCTCCTTGGAAATCCAAAGGAATCACCGCTACCCCTCCCGTTTGACTGACAACCGCTTTTTTACCGTCGGGAGATAGTAAAAAATTATCCCCTTGCATTCCTAACGGTCGCGATTGTCCATCATCGCTGATTACCCATAAACTGGCATCCCCCGGATTCCCATGATTAATTCTCTGCACGATTAGGGTTTTGCCATTATCTGAGAGATTAAAGCGAAGATTTTGATAGGTTTTCGCATCTAAAAACCTTTCTATACGACCACTGGGCAAATTTTGACCATGTTCGTCATGATTTAACCCCGTAGTAATTGTGTAAAGTTGCTGTTTTGGGGTATCCCGTCCTAGGTCAGAGCGATCGAAGGCCGAGAATAAAATTCTTTCCCCCCTCGGATAGATTTGAAAATCCGTGACCACCAGATCCCCAGGGGTAAGGATGGTTTTTTTCAGTTCTGTGACGTTATTTGCCCCCTGAATGATATTACAGACGATTAAACGGCCTCTTTCCTCTTGGTTGACTCCAATATAGGCAAAAGCTCGATCGTGGCTGTAAAATTCGCCGATAAAGTCCTCACCTTGAGCAATAGGTAACTTTACTTGATATTTTTTGCCGTAGATCGGCAATTCCGTCAAGGTATAGGTCAAGCGATCGCCAGCCCAGCTAATTTTACCCGGCAAGGGAGGATCGATCACCAAGCTGGTTTCTATGTCGGAACGGTCAATCGGTCGATTAAAACTTAAAGTAAAATAATTGTCCCTAACGCCGATTTTTCGCCCTTGCCAGCTAAAATTCTCCCCTCGGGTAGGAACTTGATTTCCCTGGATCAAAATCGACGATATCGCCGCAATTAAAGCCAAAATACTCGCTAACACTAAGCGATCGAACCAAGCTAATCTTTTCATCAGTTATCAGTTATCAGTTATCAGTTATCAGTTATCAGTTATCAGTTATCAGTTATCAGTTATCAGTTAGAAAGGGGATTTAGGGATTTAGGGATTTAGGGATTTAGGGATTTAGGGATTTAGGGATTTAGGGATTTAGGGATTTAGGGAAATTTCAGCTAAATGCCCCACGTCCCCACGTCCCCACGTCCCCACACCCCACACCCCACGTCCCCACGTCCCCACACCCCACACCCCACGTCCCCACGTCCCCACGTCCCCACGTCCCCACGTCCCCACGTCCCCACTTTCTTATCAGCTTTAGTAATGATTGTCATCGGTTTTTTCAATCGAATAAATAAAAACGCCCCCAAAAAGGAAGCGTTTTTTAACTTATCATGAGGACTTAGCAAAATGTGTGCAGAGTTAGAACGCGGATGTTGGATGGGGATCCAGCATCTGTTTATTTTTAACCATTGATCGCCGCTGCCGTCAAGGCCATGGGGATAGCATCACCGGAAGCTAAATCGAGGGGGAAGTTTTGAGCGTTGCGTTCGTGCATTACTTCAAAACCAATGTTAGCGCGGTTGATCACATCCGCCCAAGTTGCGATCTCGCGTAGCGAGCGCGTTGCGACCGCACGTCCCTGGGAATCAATAATCGACTGGTTAAAGTTGAAACCGTTGAGGTTAAAAGCCATGCTTGAGATACCCTGGCCGATAGGGTAGATTAGGAAGACAGCAGTAGCAGCGGATACAGGTGCGGAATAAAATAACTCAGCCAATTAATTGGGTATATATGTAGCAAAGATTACTTTGCAGTATATGTTCAAGTATATTTATAGGCACTGCGATTGTGTCCCTTTTTTGGGTTTATTTATTTCAAAAATTATCTCTTTATTTGTATATTTTTAAACTTGTATAAAATTGATTTAAGTTTTGTAAAAAGTAGTTGACAAAATCCGATCGAGATCAAGAATCACCCTATACCTAAAGTTGACAAAATATGGTAAAGTAGGCTGAGTAATAAAACTTATCACTAAACTACTATCAGTGACAAGTGCCAAATTTACCACCAGAAGGCTCAATATAACTATGTCCAAACGGTTTAAATTCGACTCCTCCGAGATGATTTATCTCACCGATAAACTGATGAATGCGGCCAGCAATCGTTACTCGATCGTCGTGCAAGTCGCTAGACGGGCCAAACGCGTCCGCTACGATACCGTAGAAAATATCGATGACCCGATGATTAAACCCGTCCAACGGGCCCTGATGGAAATGACCGACGAATTAACCGAACCGGAATTATTACGCGATTAATCCCCTAAAATTGCCTGGAACCCACCCTTACAGTTCATCGGGGTTGATACCCAGTGATCTTAGTCTTTCCGCTAGTCGTTGGGCTTTTTGTTCCGCTTCCTGTTTAGCCAAACGTTCTTGCTGGGCGATCAAAAGTGCTTAAGCGGCGATCGCTTCCGCATTCATTGCCCTTTCCTCTGAGGTTAAATAGCGATTTCCCGATTGATCATAATGATTGCCGGTTCGTCGGGATTGCAATAAATCCCCATATCTACACCAAAATACCAGTCGTCCCGCTCCATCCAAATAAATGCTAATAAACTAAGTAATAGATTGGGAATATCGTTGGTGTAACTGGTTATCCACGGGTGTTTCGTTAGAACAGGGCAATTCTTCGGCACTGGGAAGAAGGCGATTTTTATTGTAGGAAAGGTTAACCATAGCGATTGTTTTGACTAGGGAAATTACCAAGTATTCGGTTGAAAGTCAGCATCATTAATAATGGCCACCGTATCCCCGGAGGGTTTAATCACAAATAGTCCTTTTTTATAAGCGTATCGATCGATCCCCTCGTTGATTTCAATTCCCGCCACCGCACCGTAAGCTCGATAGTTTTTATAATGGGGAAAAGCGATTTTAAAACGGGTCAATTTTTCAATAAATTCATCCACATCATCTTTAGATAATCTCGATTTACATTCCACCACCACGAGATCGGTATCATCGACGGCTAGAATATCAATTTCCATGGCGATGCCCTGACGCTTGACTCTAGCGCGGGGATAAACTTCTTTAATATCGATGCTTTTTTCCTGAAAAAGCCGTAAACCCGCCGGTTCTACCAATTCTTCCACAAATCGACCCCAGCGAGTGGTGAGACTATCTACCGCTCTGCTGGTTCGTTCAACCGTCCGTTTCAGTTCTGTCATCGAGCGCTCGCTTTCTAGTTTAGATTCGGCGAGGAGGTTCTCTATTTCGACTCTATGGCGGTCATATTCCGCCTTGGATTCGGCAGCCCGGCGATCATATTCCTCGGCGGAGGCGCGGAATAGCTGGTAAATATCCTCAAGAGTTACCGGTTCATTCATAGACTTACCTCTAAAACACCCCTGATCATTTTAGCGATTCCGTCGAGAAGCCGGACGAGAGCGAGAGAGCAAAACGGAAAGAAATATTAAGAATTATGTAAAAGACTTGACAAATGTGCGGGGGGGGTAAAGTATGTCTGGAATTTACAACGCTCAAAGAGCTTAATTTTAGATGAAACTAAGTAGGGCTGGCTGAATAATGGTAAAACCCTTTTAAAATAAGGCTTTTGACCTGTTAAAATCCGATGCTAGTGCAAGAATATAGGATTGAGACCTTCAAATCTGCCTTTTGCCTGCTTCAATTTCTCTGACAACGCTCGAATTGAGGAATAAAAATGAACATCAAGTTTTCACCTGTTCCTGTTGAAGACCGAGAAAGGGGAAGAAACGGTAATTGTTACAATCCTGGTTCTCCCCTGACTGAAGCCTTGACATCCTCGCCGCCCTAAAAGTGCGGCGATTCCTAAACCTCACGATTTAAGTTTCTGCTTCCACCACCGTCGCATACCACAGTTAAAAAACAATGTACTGTCTTACACAGAGTCCACAGACTTTCGCCCCATTTCAGAAGCCCGATTCCGTGTGTCCCACGGTACGTTTCCAGCTAAACGCTTCTTGTACTTGTTGCGCGCGACTTTTTACCCGGCCAAGCTTTTCTGGTCGGAACCCCCTAAGCCGAGTTTTCAAGGTGCTGCGCCGTCCACTTGGTTTTCGAGACTGGCCTTTTAATTCTAACGTAAAGCCAACCTA